>NZ_JBFBAE010000029.1:0-127873 GCF_040689465.1 Amycolatopsis sp. NPDC051373
CCGCTCACGCAGCTCGTCGCTGTACTTCTTCGGTGCCGGCATGCTCTGCATCCTCCCTGAGATCAGAGCCTGCACAGAACCCGGGGCGCATCAAGCTTCCGCGATGCGCATAGGCCACCGGTTCTGGTCCTGAAAGCCGGAGCTGACTCGGATGACTTCCTCGGACAGTTCGCGTGCGAGCCGGTCCTCGCCGATGTGGCGGTAGCAGTCCATCGCGTAGAAATCGTACTTGGACGGGTCGACGACGAAGTGGTTGTCGATGTTCGCCGGGTATTCGAGCTTGTCAAGGGCGACGCGCCCGCGCTCAAGCGTTGAGTTCATCTCGGCGGGCATACCCATTCGGGCGTACGCCTTCGCCTGCTGCGCGATCAGCGGGACCGAGACGCTGTGTGTCCCGGAGACTAGTGCCGTATCAAGCAACGTTGGGTAGGTAATCGGGGCGGCGGATTTTGGAGTTGATGGCGAAGTGGCGTTTGGGGTGGCTGTGGCGGTTGCGCCAGCGGAGGTAGCCCGCGATGGCGGCTTCTTGGGCGGCGTGGCTGGGGTAGTCGCTGCCGTCGAGGGTGAAGTAGCGGACCGCGGTGAACTCGCACTCGATCCAGTTCAGCCAGGACGCGTTGGTGGGTGTGTAGATCAGTTCGATGTCGTTGGCCGCGCACCAGTCCCGGACCTCGGCCTTGCCGTGTGGTCCGTAGTTGTCGCTGACCAGGTAGAGCTTCCCGGTCGGGAAGCGGCGGCGCAGTTGCTTGCAGAAGTCGAGGAACTGCTGCCAGCGTTTGCGGTCGCGGAACCGGTAGAACATCTGCCCGGAGGCCAGGTCGAGCGCAGCGAACATCTGCCGGACACCCTTGGTGCGGGTGTAGGTCGCGCGCAGCCGGGCCGGGCGGCTGCGGGGAAACCAGCCGCGGCCGGGGCGGGGTTGCAGGTTCAGCGGCCCGAACTCATCGACACAGATCACTCGCCCGTCGGCGGGTGGGTGATCGTAGAGGTCGAGGATGCGGTTCTTCTTGGCCTTGTGGCTCGCCGCGGAGCAGCTGTACGAGCGTGAGCCGCTGTCGTGGGCGCGCTTCGGTGTGGTGCAGACGTGCCGGTGGTTGGCTACGGCGACGGTGCGGCCGGCCAACGGTAAGTGGCACATGGCGGACGCCCCGGTGACGCAGCGGTTCGGGTCGGCGATCGAGGAAACGATCCTGGAGGAGTCGCTGGCGGCGGCGAAGCTGCTCGGTCGTCGGCCGGTGCCGTACTGGCTGACGATGCGCCCGGGCTGGCTGGAGCAGGTGTACTGGACGTTCGAGTGGGCGTGGTGGGGCAACGGGAACCCTCCGATCAAGGTCCCCGCCCCACCATGGCCAAGCATCGCGAGCTGACCGGTCACGACGCCACCGCCGCATCGGCGTCGACCGCCGCTGCCTCGGCGGTGTCCACGGTGTGGCGGCGGTACATCTCCGCGGCCTGTGCTTCCTCGGCAGCGCGCTGAGCGTCAGCGGCTTCGCGCGCCTGAACCTCGCGCAGGGCTCGCTGTGCACGGTCGATCGTGTCGGCGGCCTCGGCCGCTGGCGGCACCCGCACCTCCTCCGAGTGCGTCGCCTTGTCTTCGCTTGCCGCGACGTCCCGCAGGTCCGGTGCGTCGGTCTCCGTCGAGTGCTCCTCGGCCGCGCTGGCGGTCGCCTCCGGGCCGCTCGCCTCCACTTCAGCCAGGTCGGCGGCGCGCTGCTCGGCGACGTCGGCGAGGTCGTGCTCGTCGGTGGCTTCTCGGTGGGCGTCCTCGATGGCCATGTGCTCGTTGTGGGCGGCGAGCCATTCAACCGTCGTGACCCGCGGTACTTCGTCGGCGGCGACGTTGCGAGAGTTCAGCTCCGACTGTGCCCGGTCGGCGGCAGCGCGAGTCTCCGCGGTGTGGGCGTACCGCATCGCCCGCGTCTCGTCCGCAGTCTCCAGTTCGGCCGCACGCCGGTCGAGCACGGTCGCGAGCGCGTCAGCCTCGGCCGCTTCCTGGAGTAGCTGGGTCCTTTTCGGCTCGTCCGCGGCGGTCTCGGCCTCGGCGCGGCGCATTGCGGCATCGCGGCGTCGGGATTCGGCGGCCTGATGAGGCACTAGCTCGCCAGCTTGCCCAGCCGCCAGCACGCCGCGATAGTCGCCGGCAGTGAGGGCGAACCACGCCGTCATCTCGTGCGCCCAGCCCATGATGCCGGCGCTGCCCACCTCCTTGCCTAGGCTCAGTGCGGCCTGTCGAGTCGCCTCAGCGGCTCGACGGTCGCCGAGGTCGTACTCAAGACAGCCGACGAGGAGGGCGAGCCAGCCGGCGAGTTCGAGGGTGTCGCGGCGCTGGCGTTTGGGGACAACGCCGCGAACCCGGACTCGTTGAACGCGTGGATCACCTCCCGCACATAGCCTTCGGTCGCGGCGAACATCGCCGCGATCTCCTTCGCGGACCGGCCTTGCGACGAGGCCAGCACAATCCCGGATCGTCGCAGCCGCACCCGATCCCGGGCGGACCTCGTGATCTTGACCAGCCGCTGGGCCTCCTCCGGCTCCAGCGACCGCGCGAACACCTCCGGCTACCGCGCGAACTCCACCTTCGATACCCCGCGCACGTTCCCCGGCGGGATCTTGTCGAAATCGCTTCCCGTCAACTCCATACCGCCGATGGTGACACCCAGCACCGACAAGAACTGCCACCGAGCAGGGGAGATGTGGACCGAAAGGGTGATGCCCTGCGGGCCGGAGAGGCGAAAAGAAAAAGATATGTCCTCGCCGGACGGGCAGGTCTCCAGGATGGTCGAGAAGAGCAGAACGGTTGCGTTCGTGTGTGCCTGTCGTCCATCCCGCCGACCTCCACAAGGGCTATCAGGCCTGTCAAGGGGGCAGACCGCAGGCACGCTCACCACAGCAGGAAGGTGCCCCCTTGACAGACCTGATCGGGCTGGCGCCAGGTCGACGGGATGGACGAAGAGGCCCCCACTTGTAGGTGGTCATAAACCACGCTCGGCGCTGATGAAATTGAGCGAGAGTAGCCGAGCTTCACGCTGACTCCGAATTTGCTGCGGACGAAACCGAAAACGTCCAGGGAACTTTGCTGACCAAAAAATGATTCGAAAGGTCTCTTTTCTATGCCTACGAATGACCGGTCCAGCGTGATGCTGACGCTTGAAGAAGTGTGCGCCGAGCTGCGAATCAACCGATCAACATTCAACGACTGGCGTGCGAAGAAGTGCGCACCGCCATGCCTGAAACTGCCCAACGGGAAGTTGCGGTTCCGGCGATCCGAGCTGGATCGCTGGCTGCACTCACGCGCGGAGGTGACTGCGTGATGGAAACAACGTTCGATGTCCGTATCTGGGACGTGCGCGTGAAAACCGGTCGCGCGCACAAGGACGGGAAGCCGGGAAAGAAGTCCTATGTCGTGCGCTGGGTTGTCGCCGGCCAGGAGTTCCCGAAGACGTACGCGACTTCAGCGCTGGCGGAGAGCTTCCGCTCCAAGCTGGTTGTGGCTCAGCGCAACGGAGAGGCGTTCCGGGTTGTCGATGGACTTCCTGTGTCGATGGCACGAGCTGAGAACGACCAGCCGTGGTTCACGTTCGCGCAAGAGTACGTGGACATGAAGTGGTCTCGCGCCGCCGCGAAGTCCCGTGCGGGCAATGCTGATGCGCTCGCGACGGCGACGTTGGCCCTCCTCGCGAGCTCACGCGGCAAGCCGGAGGACAAGGTGCTGCGCCGGGCGATGACCGGCTGGGCCTACAACTCCCACAGACGGGATACGAGCAACCCTGCCGACATTGAGGCCGCGCTCATGTGGCTGGGTTCGAACACCGTCAAGGTGTCACGGCTCGACGACCTCACGATGCTTCGGAGAGTGCTCGATCAGCTCGCGCTGAAGATGGACGGCAAGGCCGCAGCGGCGAAAACCGTCTACCGGAAGCGCGCTGTCCTGTTCAACGCACTGGAGTTCGCTGTGGAGAAGAGGCTGCTCCTGAAGAACCGGTTGCCCGAGGTGAAGTGGACCGCACCCAAACGAGTGCGGGCGATCGATACGCGCGTGGTCGTCAACACGCGGCAAGGGCCGCAGCTGCTGGCGGCGGTTGCCGAGCAGACGGTGATGCGGGTGCCGGCTGGGTCCTCCGAGCCGGTGATCGTGGCGCGGCAATCGTCGGGGCCGCGACTGGTTGCGTGCTTCGGGACGATGTACTACTCGGCGCTCCGCCCAGAGGAGGCGGCCATGCTGCGAGACGTCGACCTCAAACTGCCGCGGAAGGGCCGGGGCGAGCTGCTGCTATCCGAGACTGCGCCGATCGCGGGTGCGGCGTGGACGGACAACGGCGAGCGCCGCGACCGCCGTCAGCTCAAGCAGCGCGCGAAGGGTGAGGTGCGACCAGTGCCGTGTCCACCGCCGCTGACTGCGATGTTGCACCGCCACGTCGAGCAGTACGGCGTCGCGGAGGACGGTCGCCTGTTCCGGGGCCTCGGCGGCGGTGACATCGCGGAGTCGACGCTGGCTCGGGTCTGGGACAAGGCCCGCAAGGCGGCGCTATCCGAGGAGGAGTACCGATCGCCGCTGGCGCGTCGGCCGTACGACCTGCGGCACGCGTGTGTGTCGACATGGCTGGCGGCCGGCGTACAGTCCGCGCAGGTGGCTGCCTGGGCCGGGCACTCAGTTGCTGTACTGCACGAGGTGTACGCCAAGGTGCTGTCAGGGTTGGAAGAGGTTTCGCTGGCGAAGATCGCCACAATGCTCGGTCTGGCCGAGGACGAGTAGGGCACCATTCGTTTCCGCCGTGATAAACGTGGACCTTGAATACACCGCGCACAGTCGCACTTTGCCGATCGGTCCGCGCTACTGGACGACACAAGATCTGGCCCCTGACCGGGTACCGCCTGGTCAGGGGCCGTCTTCTGTTGGTGACGCCTGGTACCCCGGTGAGATTCGCAATCTCACCGGACGGGTTTCGGGTGTCAGCGGTCAGTGGATCTGGTCCGCGGCCGCTCGGGCGAAGCGGTCGGTGGCGGCGATAATCGCAGCGGTCATGCTGCCGCCGCGGTGACCGGTGTCGTCGAGAACGACGAGTTCGCTTTCGGGCCAGGCCCGGTGCAGTGCCCAGGCTGTGTCGAGCGGGCTGCTGACGTCGTAACGCCCGTGGATCAGGACGGCCGGAATGCCGTGGAGCCGTTCGATGTCGCGTAGGAGCTGCCCTTCGTCGAGAAAGCAGCCGTGGGACCAGTAGTGGGTCACGATGCGGGCGAAGGCCAGCTGAAATGCCGGGTGGGCGACGGACAAGGACGGTGCGGCGTCGGGGGCCAGCGACATGTGCGCGTCCTCCCACTCGCACCACCCGTGTGCGGCCTTGGCGCGGAGCTCGGGGTCGGGATCGTGGAGCAGTCGGCTGTAGGCGGCGGACAGGTCGCCGTCGCGTTCGGCGGCCGGCACGCCGTCGCGGAACCGTTCCCACTCGCGCGGGAAAACGCGGCCCACGTCACGAGTGATCCAGTCGCGCCGAGCGCCGTTGGTCACGGCTTTAAGCACCATTTCGGTCACCCGCTCCGGCTGGGCCTGCGCGTAGGCGAGGGCGAGGGTGACGCCCCACGAGCCACCCCACACCAGCCAGCGCTCGATTCCCAGGTGGACTCGTAGCGCCTCGATGTCGGCGATGAGGTGCTGGGTGGTGTTCGCCGACAGGTCGACGACCGGGTCGGTCGCCGAAGGGGTGCTGCGCCCGGAGTTGCGCTGGTCGAACAGGACCACGCGGTAGCGGTTCGGGTCGAACAGGCTCCGCGTTCCCGGAGAGCTCCCCGAGCCGGGACCACCGTGCAGCGCGACGGCCGGCTTGCCGTCGGGGCTGCCCGACACCTCCCAATACAGCGAATGGCCGCCGCCGACCTCCAGCATGCCTGACTCGTGCGGCTCGATCGATGGATATCGCCCGTCGTCGGATGTACTCGCCATACAGGCATGATCGCGCGCCGGTGCCCGAAGCGTGAAGCACCGTTCGTCGTCACGCACGGGCTACCCCCGCACGCGCGGCGTCCCGTCGGCGGCTGGTTCACAGTTCGTACGGGTCGAACCGCGCCGCCCACTTCGTTGCCTGTGCTGGCGGATCGTGAGGCCGTCTTCCACCAGCGGCGACGGGACTACGGACCGCCCCTCCGGTCGTCGCGGTTGGCGGATTAGGTCAGCGCGCACCGCAGGACGATCTCGCCGTCGTCGATCTCGCCGGTCGGCTGGAAGCCGAAGCCCCGGTAGAACGGCCACGGTTCGCCCTTTCCCGGTTGGTAACTGGTGAACAGTTCGGTGCCGCCGTCCGCCCTGACCAGTTTGATGACCTGGGCCAGCGCGGCGCGCCCGTAGCCGCGGCGTTGGAACTGCGCTCCGACGAGCAGCCGCCACAGGACGTATGAGCCGAGCACGCCGCGCGTACCTGGCGGCACTGCCCAGTTCAGCATGACGAAACCGACAGGCACGTCGTCCGCGTACACAGCGCGATACCAGGGCGACAACTGTGGTTTCTTGCGCGCTTCCTTCAGCGATTTCTTCACCGATGCGACGAACTTCTTCTGGTCCGGCCGGACACGCACGGCGCATACCGCGTCGCGGTTGTCGTCGGTGATCTCACGCAGTTCGACATGTCCGGTCACCTGGCCATTATCGGCCCGGGGCCCGCCAGTCCTGCCACCCGACATTCCCCATGCGAGGAAGGGTGAACGTACGACGTATCGGTTGCACATCGAGGTCGTTCGTCTTCGCGCTGCCGACGGCGACGGCGACGGCGACGGCGATGGCGATGGTGGCGGCGATGGTGGCGGTGGCGAGCACGGCCGAGCCGATGGTGATGACCAGAATGGCCGTGTCGCCGTCGAGGTGCCAGCAGGCGAGCGCGGCGATACTGACGAGTGCGGGGACGGTGAGGTACCCCGAGAGCGCCTGTCAGCGCCTTCCAGCAGGGGCCCGGGCGCGGACCGCGCTTCCTGGGCCTGCCGGCCGAGGAGGATGTAGACCGCGAATAGACCGCGCGTAGCCGTACTTTGCCGGTTCCCGTCGCGCGCCACCGGTTGACACAAGATCGGCCCCGGACCAGATTGCGCCTAGTCAGGGGCCGATTTGTGCTGGTGGGCCGTGGTGCCCCCGGAGAGATTCGAACTCTCACTGGACGGGTTTTGAATCCGTTGCCTCTGCCAGTTGGGCTACGGGGGCGAGCGCGAGGGACTTTACGCGATCACCGGTGACGCGCGTGTGGCGGGGGCGGGGTGTCGCGCCCGCCACTTCGTGGTGAACGCCATCTTGGGAACTGGATCGTTCCCGGTAGGCTGACCTTTCGCGGGTCACCGCGAGTCAACCGTCCCGCCGAGCCTTCAGGAGGACCCCGGTGACCGAACAGGCTACCGAGGCCAACGGTGCCGCCACCGTGCCGCAGCGTCGTGTGCTCGTCGCCGAGGACGAGGCGCTCATCAGGCTCGACCTGGTCGAGATGCTGCGTGAGGAGGGCTACGAGGTGGTCGGCGAGGCCGGCGATGGTGAAGAAGCCATCAACCTGGCCACCGACCTCAAGCCCGACCTCGTCATCCTCGACGTCAAGATGCCGAAACTCGACGGCATCGAGGCGGCTGCCAAGATCACGAGCGACCGCATCGCGCCGGTCGTCATCCTCACCGCGTTCAGCCAGCGCGACCTCGTCGAGCGGGCCCGCGACGCGGGCACGATGGCGTACCTGGTCAAGCCGTTCGCGAAGCGTGACCTCGTGCCGGCCATCGAGCTGGCCGTGAGCCGCTTCTCCGAGCTGCAGGCGCTGGAAGCGGAAGTCGCGGGCCTCACCGACCGGCTCGAGACCCGGAAGGTCATCGACCGCGCGAAGGGCCTGCTGATGAGCCGCCAGGGCCTCACGGAGCCGGACGCGTTCCGGTGGATACAGCGCACGGCGATGGACCGCCGCACGACGATGAAGGCCGTGGCCGAGGCCGTGGTGGAGAGCATCGGCTAGGCCTCACCCATCCGAGTGGCAAGACGGGCGTGACCAGGGGGTCGCGCCCGTTTTGGTGTGGTCTTCCGTCGCTCTGCGCGGTGCAAGAGGGCAAGTTTGCTACCTTCGAGTCTGCTCATGGCCCGTTGCTTCTTCACCTGCTGAGCGGAGTCTCTAGACTGCCAACATCGATCTGGCCGTACGTCAAGTGGTCCGATTGAGGTGCCATCCGAGTACTCAGTGTCACTACCCGGTTGTCAGATTGCGACAATCGGGTGGAGAACGTCCATTACTGCCGGTGACGACCGTCACGATGTGGATACAAGACAGTGGGTAACTCTGTGCAACACCTCACGGGGCGGCTACTTTCAGCGGCCAGTCAGTTCCCACATAGGGACGAGCCGTTCGCTTCGAACGGTTGGTTGGCATTTGGAGGAAGAGTGCAGAGAGCACGACTCACGAAGATCATCGTGCTGGCGGCTGCGGGGGCCATCTCCCTGAGCGCGTGCGCGGCGCGTACCGACAGCGGTTCTGGCGGAAACGACAGCGGAGCCCCGCAGGCGGCAGCGCCTTCGGCCGCCGCGGACGCCGCCGACCCCGCGGGCGACGGCAAGGCGCAGTGTTCGCCGACCTCCATCGCCTACGCCGGCACCATCAACGGCAACAACGCGGCCCTCGGCATCAACATCCTGAACGGTGCCAAGCTCGCCGTCGACCAGCACAACAAGGCGAACCCGGGCTGCCAGGTCAAGCTGGAGCAGTACGACACGGAGGGCACGCCCGACAAGGCGCCCGGCATCGTGACCCAGATCGTGAACACCCCGGCGATCATCGGCGTCGTCGGCCTCCCGTTCTCGGGTGAGTCCAAGGCCGCGGGCAACATCTTCAACACCGCCGGCCTGGTCACGGTCACCCCGTCGGCCACCGCCCCCACGCTGGCCGACAACGGCTGGAAGACCTTCTTCCGCGGCCTCGGCAACGACAACAGCCAGGGCCCGGCCGCCGCGAAGTTCATGACCGGTGAGCTCGGCGCCAAGAAGGTCTGTGTCATCGAGGACGACTCCGAGTACGGCACCGGTCTCGCCGCGACGACCAAGCAGGGCCTCGGCAGCGCCCTGGCGTGCGAGGACAAGGTCAAGAGCAAGCAGACCGACTTCTCGGCCGTGGTCAACAAGGTCAAGGCCGCCGCCCCGGACGCGGTGTTCTACTCCGGCTACTACCAGGAAGCCGCTCCGTTCGCGCAGCAGCTGAACGACGCCGGTGTCACGGCGAAGTTCGTGGGTCCGGACGGCGTGAAGGACGACGAGTTCGTGAAGGGCGCCGGCGACGCCGCCAAGAACGCGTACTTCACCTGCCCGTGCGTGCCGGCGGACCAGTTCACCAAGTTCACCGACGCCTACAAGGCCGCGACCGGCAAGGACCCGGGCACCTACTCGCCCGAGGCCTACGACCTCGCCACGATCCTGCTGAAGGGCATCGACTCGGGCAAGACCACGCGCCCGGCCCTGCTCGACTTCGTCAAGACCTACGACGGCCAGGGCCTCACGAAGCACTTCAAGTGGAACGACAAGGGTGAGCTGTCGGCGACCACCGTGTGGACCTACAAGGTCGAGAACGGGAAGATCGTCCGCAACACCGAGATCAAGTAATCCCGGCTTCCGTTCCAGTTACCGGGGTGCGTGTCCGGCGGCTCGATCCCGCCGGACCCGCACCCCGGACCCACATGGAGAACTAGTGTGTCGATGACCCATGACCTGAGCTCGCTCGTCCTCGCGCAGGGCGACAGCTGGATCACCTTCGACGTGAAAGGCTTTGTTGACCAGTTCTGGGCCAACACGATCGACGGTCTTGCCTACGGCAGCATCTACGCGCTCGTGGCGCTGGGCTACACCCTCGTCTACGGCGTCCTGAAGCTGATCAACTTCGCCCACTCCGAGGTGTTCATCTACGGTGCCTACGCGGTGTGGTTCACCTTGTTCGGCCTCGGCTTCCGGCCCGGCGACACTCCTGAGCTGTCGGTCGCCGAGCTGATCGGGTTCCTGCTGCTGGCCTTGCTGGCGGCGATGGCCGTCTCGGGAGGCACCGCGGTGCTCCTCGAACGCGTGGCCTACCGTCCACTGAGGAAACGCGGAGCGCCGAAGCTGGTCTTCCTGATCACCGCGATCGGCGCTTCCTTCGTGCTGCAGCAGATCCTCTTCATCTGGCGCGGCGGCAACGCCGAGCAGGGCATCCGCCTGTTGCGCAACGAGCCGGTGTTCCAGATCTTCGGCGCCGACGTCACCAACGTCACGATCATCACGATCGTCGCGTCGGTCGTGCTGATGCTCGCCGCCAACATGTTCGTGAACCGCACCAAGTTCGGCCGCGGCATCCGCGCGGTGGCGCAGGACCCGGACACCGCCACGCTCATGGGCGTGAACAAGGAACGCGTCATCACGCTCACGTTCCTCATCGGCGGCCTGCTCGCCGGTGCAGCGGCCCTGTTCTACATGATGAAGATCCCGCAGGGTGCTTCGTACCAGGGCGGGTTCATCCTCGGCATCAAGGCGTTCACCGCCGCGGTGCTGGGTGGTATCGGCAACCTGCGCGGCGCACTGCTCGGCGGCCTGCTGCTGGGTGTCGTCGAGAACTACGGCCAGACGCTGTTCGGCGGGGAGTGGCGCGACGTCGTCGCGTTCGTGCTCCTCGTGCTGATCCTGATGGTCCGCCCGACCGGCATCCTCGGCGAATCGCTCGGAAAGGCACGGGTATGACGGTGACTTCGACGCCGCCCACCGCGGCCGCGCCGGCGAAGCGCAAGCGGCCGATTTTGGACTGGTGGAACAACCTTCCGCGCGTTCAGCAGTGGCTCGTGCTCGTGCCCCTCGTGGCCGTGATCTACCTGCTGCCCGTGCTCAACCCGCCGATCATCACCACGCAGCCGGGTTACGACTTCCCCATCGCGATGTTCGAGGTGTCCCGCTACGCGCTGGTCGCCATCGGGCTCAACATCGTGGTCGGCCAGGCCGGTCTGCTGGATCTCGGCTACGTGGGCTTCTTCGCGGTCGGCGCGTACGTGATGGCGCTGTTCACGAGTCCCGACTCGACGCTGCACAAGCTGCCGTTCCTCGTCGTGCTCCCGATTGCCATGGTGGTCACGATGATCTTCGGCGTGATCCTCGGGACACCGACGCTGCGACTACGCGGGGACTACCTCGCCATCGTCACGCTCGGGTTCGGTGAGATCGTGCGCCTGCTGGCGGACAACGTCGACCCGCTGCGCGGAAACCGTGGGTTCCAGTCGGTGGGGCACCCGCCGGGCACCAACGCCGACGGAAGCGCGCTGTTCAACAACTCCGACGGCACGCCGTGGTACTGGCTGTGCGTCACGCTCATCATCCTGGTGCTGTTCCTCGTCGGGAACCTGGAGCGCAGCCGCGTCGGCCGGGCCTGGGTCGCGATCCGCGACGACGAGGACGCCGCCGAGATCATGGGCCTGCCGACGTACAAGTTCAAAATCTGGGCGTTCGTGTCCGGCGCGGCGGTCGGCGGCCTGTCCGGCGCGCTCTACGCCGGCCAGCTGGGCTTCGTGAACAACCAGAAGTTCGACGTGGTCACCTCCATGCTGTTCCTCGCCGCGGTGATCCTCGGTGGCGCGGGCAACAAGGTCGGGGTGCTGCTGGGCGCGATCGTGGTGGCGTACATCCCGCTGCGGTTCCAGGCGATCGCCGAGTACAAGTACCTGATCTTCGGCCTGGCGCTGATCATCCTGATGATCTTTCGCCCGCAGGGCCTGCTCGGTGCGCGGCAGCGGCTGCTCACGTACGGCAGGCAGGCGTATCAGCGGCTGCTCGGCCGTGGCGAGCAGGTCAGCAGTGACGGCTCATTGGCCTCCGACACCCCGGGAGAGAAGGTATGACGGCCCCTGGCAACGGCATGGGCCCCGAGGTCCCGGCCGAGGGCGGCCTCGTGGCGGAGGTCGCCCAGATGAGCGCGGAGCAGCTCGCCGAGCACGAGGCGGCGGTCGCCGAGGTCGTCGCACCGGACCGTGAGATCGACGTCGCGGTCGGGCAGACGCTGCTGAAGGTCGACGACGTCACCGTGCGCTTCGGCGGTCTCGTGGCGCTCGACGGCGTGTCGTTCGACATCCGCCGCGGCGAGATCCTGGGCCTGATCGGGCCCAACGGCGCGGGCAAGACCACGTGCTTCAACGCGATGACCGGCGTGTACCGCCCGACCTCGGGCCAGGTGCTGCTGGAGGACAAGCCGCTCGGCAAGGCCTCGCGCCACGCCATCACGCAGCTCGGCATCGCGCGCACGTTTCAGAACATTCGGCTCTTCTCCGAGATGACGGCGCTGGAGAACGTGGTGGTCGGCACCGACGCCCGCCACAAGACCAGCCTCGTCGGCGCCCTGCTGCGCACGCCTCGCCACCACCGCGAGGAGAAGCAGGCGATCGAGAAGGGCATGGCGCTGCTGGAGTTCGTCGGCATCGCCGACCGGGCGGCCGACCGCGCGAAGAACCTGCCCTACGGTTACCAGCGGCGCCTGGAGATCGCGCGGGCGCTCGCGACCGAGCCGAAGCTGCTGTGCCTCGACGAGCCGGCCGCCGGGTTCAACCCGGCGGAGAAGGAAGAGCTCATGGGGCTGATCCGGACGATCCGCGATGACGGCTTCACCGTCCTGCTGATCGAACACGACATGAAGCTGGTCATGGGCGTGACCGACCGGATCGTGGTGCTGGAGTTCGGCAAGAAGATCGCCGAAGGGGTGCCTGCCGAGATCCGGGCGAACCCCGCCGTGATCGCCGCCTACCTGGGGGTGCCCGACGATGACGTTGCTTGAGCTGTCCGAGGTCTCCGTCCACTACGGCCGGATCCAGGCCGTGTCGGACCTGTCCATCACGGTCGACGAGGGCGAGATCGTCACGCTGATCGGGGCCAACGGCGCGGGCAAGTCCACCACGATGCGGGCCATCTCCGGGATCCGGCCGATCTCGGCCGGCACGATCCGCTTCGACGGCGAGGACATCTCGCGGCTGCGCGGTGACCTGCGCGTGGTCCGCGGGATCTCGCAGTCACCCGAAGGCCGGGGCATCTTCCCCGGCATGACGGTGCTCGAGAACCTCGACATGGGCGCGTATGCGCGCAAGGACCGGAAAAACCTGCAGCCGGACTTCGACCGCGTCTTCGAGCTGTTCCCGCGGCTCGCGGAACGCAAGACCCAGATGGGCGGCACGATGTCCGGCGGCGAGCAGCAGATGCTGGCCATCGGGCGTGCCCTGATGGCGAAGCCGCGGCTGCTGCTGCTCGACGAGCCGTCGATGGGGCTCGCGCCGCAGTTCATCCAGCAGATCTTCCGGATCATCACAGAGATCAACCGCCAGGGCACCACGGTGCTGCTGGTGGAGCAGAACGCGCAGCAAGCCCTTTCGCGGGCGCACCGCGCGTACGTGCTGGAGACCGGGCGGATCACGAAGTCCGGCACCGGTAAGGAATTGCTGGCCGACACCAGCATCAAGGAGGCCTACCTCGGCGTCGGCTGAGGTCGGAGACCCTGTGCGACGGCCCCTCGCCCTGGTGGGTGAGGGGCCGTTGTCACGGCAGCGGGTGCGTCAGGCACCTGGCGGCTTGTCCCGGACGACGCACGTGAGACGAGCCGTGCAGGTGCGCCGGCCCTGGTCGTCCGTGAGCACGATCTCCGCGGTGATCGTGCCGCGCCCGACGTGCAGCGGGGTCGCGACGCCGGTGACCGTGCCGGAGCGGACGGCGCGGTGGTGTGTGCAGGACAGCTCGAGGCCCATCGCGGCGCGGTCGGTGCCCGCGTTTAGCGCGGCGACGTACGAGCCGAGCGCTTCGGCAACGGTGGCGTTGGCTCCGCCGTGCAGCAGGCCGTACGGCTGGAGGTTGCCCTCGACGGGGATCGTGCCGACCACGCGCTCGGGGGTGGCCTCGAGAATCTTCAGCCCGATCTTGTCGTTCAGCTGCTGGTCGGCGGCGGGGTCGATCCCCGCGCGGGTTTCCAGCGCCAAATCGCCGGCCTGCTCGGTCACGCAATGCTCCTCAACCTATGCGACACGTAAGAGTGTCGGGCCCTCACCTTAGACTCGCTCCCGTGAGCCCGAGTGAGAACCGAACCGTAGCGAACGCCACAGCAGCCACGACCACGGCCGAGCGGCCCCGCCTGCTGCTCATCGACGGTCATTCGATGGCCTACCGCGCCTTCTTCGCACTGCCCGCGGAGAACTTCAAGACGAAGACCGGTCAGGTCACCAACGCGGTGTTCGGCTTCACCTCGATGCTCATCAACCTGCTGCGCGACGAGGCGCCCACGCACCTCGCGGTGGCGTTCGACCTGTCGCGCAAGACGTTCCGGTCGGAGACGTTCGCCGACTACAAGGCCAACCGCAGCACCACGCCCGACGAGTTCCGCGGCCAGGTCGACCTGGTCAAAGAGGTGCTCGACGTGCTGGGCATCCCGTCGCTGGTCAAGGAGAACTTCGAGGCCGACGACATCATCGCCACCCTCACCACGCAGGCCGGCGCCGAGAACTTCGACGTGCTGATCTGTACCGGCGACCGCGATGCGCTGCAGCTGGTCAACGAGCACGTCACCGTGCTCTACCCGAAGCGCGGCGTGTCCGACCTGGTCCGCTTCACGCCTGACGCGGTGGAGGAGAAGTACGGCCTCACGCCGACCCAGTACCCCGACTTCGCGGCGCTGCGGGGCGACCCGTCGGACAACCTGCCGGGCATCCCCGGGGTGGGGGAGAAGACGGCGGCGAAGTGGATCCGGCAGTTCGGCACGCTGGCCGACCTGATCGACCGCGTCGACGAGGTCAAGGGCAAGGTCGGCGACGCGCTGCGCGAGAACCTGACGGCGGTCACCCTCAATCGCCAGCTCACGGAGCTGGTGCGCGACGTGCCGCTGGACATGGTCCCCGACCAGCTGGAGCTGCGGCCGTGGGACCGCGACGCGGTGCACCGCCTGTTCGACGAGCTGGAGTTCCGCGTGCTGCGCGACCGGCTCTTCGCCACGCTCAGCAGCGCCGAGCCGGAGGCCGAGGAGGGCTTCGACGTCTCGGGCGAGGCGCTCGCGCCCGGCGCGCTCGGAGCCTGGCTCGCCGCGCACACCGGCGAGGGCGAGCCGGTGGCGCTCGCGTTCCGTGCCACGGGCACGTCGATCCGCTCCGACCTGCGGGCGCTGGCGTTCGCGTGCGCCGACGGCGAAGGCGCGTACGTCGACGTCACGGCGATGGACGAGGCCGACGACACCGCGCTGGCCGCGTGGCTGGCCGACGAGAAGATCCGCAAGATCGGCCACGACCTCAAGGTGGCGCTGCACGCGGTGCGCGCCCGCGGCTGGACGCTCGCGGGGCTGGTGCTCGACACCGCGCTCGCGGCCTACCTCGTGCGGCCCGGCCAGCGGACCTTCGAGCTCGACGACCTGGCGCTGCGCTACCTGCACCGCGAGCTGCGCTCGGAGGCCGCCGAGGGCGACGGCCAGCTGTCGTTGCTCGACGGCGGCGCCGAAAGCCTGGAGCAGAAGGAGATCTCCGACGAGCTGGTGAAAGCCCGCGCGATCTTCGAGCTCGCCGGCGCGCTCGGCAAGGAGCTGGAGGACCTCGGCGGGGCCAAGCTGCTCGCCGAGCTGGAGCTGCCGCTGCTCGAGGTCATCACCGAGCTGGAGGCTGCGGGCATCGCGGTGGACGTGGAGCAGCTCACCGAGCTGGAGGCCCACTACCTCACCCGCGTCACGCAGGCCGCCGAAGAGGCGTACAAGGTGATCGGCAAGCAGATCAACCTCGGTTCGCCGAAGCAGCTGCAGGTCGTGCTGTTCGAAGAGCTCGGCATGCCGAAGACCAAGCGCACCAAGACCGGCTATACCACCGACGCCGAGGCGCTGCAGAGCCTGTTCGAGAAGACCGAGCACCCGTTCCTGCAGCACATGCTCGAACACCGCGACGCCACGCGGCTGCGCACCACCGTCGAGGGGCTGATCAAGTCGGTCGCCGACGACGGGCGCATCCACACCACGCTGCAGCAGACCATCGCCGCGACCGGGCGGCTGTCGTCGGTCGACCCGAACCTGCAGAACATCCCGGTGCGCACGGAAGAAGGCCGGCGCATCCGCGACGCGTTCGTGGTCGGCGAAGGTTACGTCGAGCTGATGACCGCGGACTACAGCCAGATCGAGATGCGGATCATGGCGCACCTGTCGACGGACGAGGGCCTGATCGAGGCCTTCAACAGCGGCGAGGACCTGCACACGTTCGTCGCTTCGCGCGCGTTCTCCGTGCCCGCCGAGGAGATCACGGCGGAGCAGCGCTACCGCGTCAAGGCGATGTCCTACGGCCTGGCCTACGGGTTGTCGGCCTACGGGCTTTCGCAGCAGCTGCGCATTTCGACCGAGGACGCGAAGTCGCAGATGGAGGCATACTTCAACCGCTTCGGCGGCGTGCGCGACTACCTGCAGTCCGTGGTCGGCGAAGCCGGGAAGACCGGCTACACCGAGACGATCTTCGGCCGCCGCCGCTACCTGCCCGACCTCACCAGCGACAACCGCCAGCGCCGCGAAATGGCGGAGCGCATGGCGCTCAACGCGCCGATCCAGGGCAGCGCGGCCGACATCATCAAGGTCGCGATGCTCAACGTGCACCGCGAGCTGGTCAAGGCGAAGCTGCGCAGCCGCGTGTTGTTGCAGGTGCACGACGAGCTCGTGCTGGAGGTCGCCGAGGGCGAGCGGGCCGAGGTCGAGAAGCTCGTGCGCGAGGGCATGGGGTCGGCCTACCACCTGGCCGTGCCGCTGGAGGTTTCGGTCGGCTACGGCCGTTCGTGGAACGAAGCCGCGCACTAGAACTCCGAACGGACCAGAAAGGCTCCTTCCCCGCGGGGAAGGAGCCTCTTCGGTTACTTCGCGTCACTAACGAAATCACCGGGTCGGGCCGGGGGAGAACCCGGGTGCCGGTGCAGGTGATCTTGAGTCGCGACAACGCTGAGCTTCGCCCACGGGGTCCCCGGCCAAGGGGGATCGGAGAAAGGACCGCGAACGATGGCGAGTGAACTGCAGAGACGCAAGATCTCCACGGTGTTCGGGGCGATGGACGTCGACGGCGACGGATTCCTCACCGAGGCCGACTTCCAGGCGCTCACCGACCGTTGGACGAAGGCGCGCGGCCTCGCTCCCGACTCGCCCCAGGCGGCGCGGCTGAGCGAGATCATGATGGGCTGGTGGACCACGCTGCTCGCCGCGTCCGACATCGACCGCGACGAGAAGGTGACGCTCGACGAGGTCCTGCTCGTGGTGGACCAGCTGGGGGACATGCCCGACTCGGTGCGCGGCACGGCGGCCGCGATGTTCGAGGCCATCGACGAGAACGGCGACGAGCGCATCTCGCGCGAGGAGTACCGCCGGCTCATCGAGACGTGGAACGGCACGGCCACCGATACCGACGCGGTCTTCCCGGTGCTGGACCTCAACGGCGACGGCTACCTCACGGCCGACGAGTTCACCGAGCACTGGCTCGAGTTCTGGGCCGGCGACAACGCCGACGCCCCGGGCACCTGGGTGTTCGGCCGGTTCGACGTGCCCCTGGGCGCCCGCTGACGACCCGCGTGCCGCGGCCGCACCTCCGGCGGCCGCGGCACGCGCACGGGGAGACATGATGTACGAGATCTCCGATCTCACGGAGAACGGCGCCACTTCGGGTGCCGGCTTCTGGCTCCACCAGGCGGCGCTGGTCTGGCGCGCCGCGCTCGACGTCCGGCTGCGCCCGCTGGGCCTCACGCCCACGCAGTTCCTCCTGCTGTCCGCGGCCGCCCGCCTCGAGCGCACCGCCGGCCCCGCCACCCAGCAGGAGGTGGCCGAACACGCCGGTGCCGACCGCATGATGACGTCGAAAGTCCTGCGGGCGCTGGAAGTCCGCGGCCTGCTCACCCGCACCGCCCACGAACGCGACGCCCGCGCCGTCCGCGTCTCCCTCACCCGCGCGGGCCGCGACCTGGCCGCCGAAGCCGCGGCCATCGCCACCGAGTTCGACAGCGCTTTCTTCGGCCCCGCCGCGGAACGCCTCGCCCGCGAGCTCCGGTCCGTCGCGGAAAGCCGCGGAAGGTCCTGACCACTGACGGCGGAGGAAGCATCGCCGACGGCGCCGAACGGGTAAGTGCACTGGTCCGGGATTCCCACGCGACGCAACCCCGCACCCCCTCCCCGGCACCCCGATCCGAAGCCTCCGTCAACACAATCCAGCTTCGGGGTGCACCCCCAACGCAACACGCCCTGCGAGGAGGGTCGCCCGGGTGGATTTCCAAGCCGCGCGAAGACCTCGGCGGGTGCGGCTGCGCGACCAGAGCGCCAGGTCCGGGGCAGGACGCGCTGATCGCCAAGACCGGCGTCGAGAGCAAGCTCGACTGGCGCCGCGACGGTGACCGCGTGGCGTGCCACCGAGGGTCCGATGTGGACTGTCCCAGCTCAGAATAGCGTCGGCGGTCCCACCGGCATCGGCTCGGCGAGGGGCTCCAGTTCGGGTACGCGCGCCCGCACGTCGTCGTGGAAGCGGCGGGCCAGAAGCAGCGCGTCGGCGTTGTCCGGGGTGTGGAGGAAGACCGTGGGAGAGCGGCCTTCGCGCAGCCAGTGCACCACGGCGTCGGCCCAGGCGCGCCAGCCGGCGGCCGTCTGGTCGGGGTCGTCGCGGCCGATGTAGCGGACGACGGGGTCGGCGGTCAGGGCGCGGATCCGCCGGGGCATGCGGGGCTTCTTGAGCCACGCTTCCTGTTCGGCTTCCGATGTCGGCCGCTGAGAGAACAACACCGTGGTGTCGAAGGTGATCCATTCGGCGCCGGCGCCGGCGAGGACGCGTTCCAGGGCCTGGGCGGCGCGCGCGTCTTCGAAGAACGCGCGGTCGCGGACCTCGACGGCGTAGCGGTACTCGCGCGGCAAACGCCGCAGGAAACCCGCGAGGGCGCCGAGGGCCTCCGGTGAGAACGACGGCGGGAGCTGGATCCACAGGGTGTGGGCGCGCTCGCCCAGCGGCTCGATCGCCGCGAGGAACGGGCCCAGCACTGCGTCGACGTCGCCGAGACCGCGTTCGTGCGTGATCGGCTTCGGCAGCTTGAGCACGTAGCGGAAATCGGGCGAGGTCTGCTCGGCCCAGGTCTCGACCGTGGCGCGGGACGGTGTGGCGTAGAACGTCGTGTTGCCCTCGACCGCGTTGCACCACGTCGAGTACGCGCGGAGGCGCTCTCGGGGTGCCAGGGGGTGCGGCAGGAGCCGGCCCTGCCAGGGCGCGTGCGTCCACATCGCGCAGCCGACGTGGAGTTTCACGCGGGCGAGCTTAGCGGGCGCGCCGGCGGCGTCCGTGAGGTGATTCACCCGGGTCACCCGCCCGGTCAGCGGTACCCGCGTCACGGCCGCCTCACTTAGCGTGACATGCGCAGGTGTCGATCGATAGCGGAGGACCGAGAGATGATCAAGCGGCTCTTCAAGTTCGTCATGCGCCACGGTTGCTGCGCCGCGTGCACCGGCAAGGGCTGCGGCTGCTGCGCCAACTGCGGCTGACCCGGCGCGCGAAAGAACAGTCCGGGGTCTCAGCCTCGGCCGAGGCCCCGGATCAGCACCATCACCGAGTCGCGCACGTCGGCCCGGGTGCGGGCGGGCTGGAAGACCTGCCAGTCGAGCGCGACGACCAGCATCGTCCCGAACAGGCCCGCCGCCGCGGTCTCGATGGCGACGCCCGCGGGCAGCCGGCCGGCCTCGTCGAGGCGGTGCAGCTGCCCCTTCACGATCGAGATGATCTCTTCGCGCAGCAGCGCCAGCGTGTCGTGCCACTGGCCCGGCGTGCGCCACAGCTCGCTCACCACGATCTGCGAGAACCCCGGGTACTCGGCGATGAACTGCAGCGTCGTGTCGACCTGCGCCTCGATGACGTCGAGCGGCTCGCCGTCGGTCACGGCCGCGCGCAGGCGCCCGGCCAGCAGGTCGACGCCGAAGCGGAGCAGGCTGTCGACCAGCCCGTCCTTGGACCCGAAGTTGTAGTACACCGTGCCCTTGGCGACGCCGGCCTCGGTCGCGATCTCGTCCACCGTCAGCCCCACGAGGCCCCTGCTGGCCGAAAGCCGCAGGGTCGCCTCGAAGAGCTTCCGCTTGGTCGTCTCCCTCATAGGCTCAGCTCGGGCTTCAGCGCGGACACCGTCCAGACGCGGTGCTTGCGGGCCGCCAGCGTCGACAGCACGATCCCGCCGACGAGGTAGGCCAGCAGCACCCCGACGTCACCGAGGATCTGCAGCGACGCGCCGGAGTAGAGCAGGTGCCGGAAGCCGTCGATGGCGTAGCCCATCGGCAGCACGACGTGCAGCGGGTAGAGCGCGTCGGGGATCGTCTGCCACGGGAACGTGCCGCCCGCGCTCACCAGCTGCAGCACCAGCAGCACCAGGCCGAGGAACTTGCCGACGGCGCCGAAGAACGCGTTGAGCGCGTGCACCACCGACGTGAACGCCAGCGAGACGAGGATCGCGAACCCGATCGCGCCCAACGGGTGCGCGATGTGGATGCCGACCAGCCACGTCACCGCGGCGAACAGCACGATCACCTGCGCGATGCCGAGCACGGCCGACGACAGCCAGCCGCCCAGCGCCACCCGCAGCGGCGCGGCGCCCCCGGTCAGCGCCCGCGTGGACAGCGGGCGGATGAGCAGGAACAGCACGAAGGCGCCGATCCACGTGGCCAGCGAGATGAAGAACGGGGCCAAGCCCGCGCCGTACGTGCCCGCCGAGGCGACGCCGTTGGCCGTGACCGCGACCGGGTCGGCGATGGTGTTCGCCGTGGCGGTGCGCGTCGGGTCGTCCGGGTTCGGGATCTGCGATAGGCCCGAGGACAGCCCGTCGCGCAGCTGGTTCGCGCCGCTCGCGAGCTGGTCGGTGCCCGTGACGGCGGTCTTCTCCCCGTCGTCGAGCTTCGCCGCGCCGTCGCGCAGCTGGTTGGCGCCATCGGACGCCTGCGCGATCCCGCTGGTCAGCTGCGGCGTGGCCGAAGCGAGCTGGTGGGCACCGTCCGACACCTGACGGGCGCCGCTCGCCAGCTTGGCGAGGTCGCCGTTGGCCGACTGGATCTTGGTGTTCGCTTGATCGACGGGCGAGCGCAGCTGGTCGAGCTGCGCCAGGATGCCGTTGACCTGGGTGTCGGACAGGCCCGCATTGTGCAGGTCGGAGTCGAGCTGGGCGCGGTAGCCGTCGAGCTTGCCCTGGATGTCGGCCGACGCGGACGCGGCGAGCGAGGCGGCGTCGGCCACTTGCTGGTTGCCGTCGGCGACCTGGCCGGCACCGGTCGCGAGCTGCTGGGTCTGGCTCGGCAGCTGCGCGGTGCTCGTCTTCAGCGTGTTCAGCCCGGTCGCGAGCGTGCCGGAGCCGGTGGCGAGCTGACTCGCCCCGTCGGCGAGCTGGTGCTGGCCGGTCTGCAGCTGCGCGGCGCCGTCGGCGAGCTGCTTGGCGCCGTTGGCGGCGTCGGAGATCTTGCCGTAGATCGTGGAGAAGCCCACGAGGAACCGGTCGGCCGCCTCGCCGCCCACCTTCTCGGCGATGGTCTTGCGCACCTGGTCGGCCACCTGCTTCGCGATGGTGCCCGCGAGGTAGTTGTTGGCGTCGTTGGTGGTGAGTGTGATCGTGGCCTGCTGCGGCGTGAAGTTGCCCGACGACAGCAGTGCGGTGGAGAAGTCGCGCGGGATGCCGATGGCGAAGGAGTACTTGTCGTCGCGCACGCCGTCACGGGCGTCCTTTTCGGACACGTCGTGCCACTGGAAGGTGCCGGACTTCACGAGTTCGTCGGTCACCTCACGTCCGACGTTGCGGGTGGCACCCGTCGAGTCCTTCGCGCCGGCGTCGCTGGTGAACACGGCGGCGGGCAGCTTGTCGAGACGGCCGTACGGGTCGTAGTTCGCGTACAGGTAGAAGGACGCGTAGAGCAGCGGCACCAGCACGAGCGCGGCCATCGCCAGCTTCGGCAGCGTGCCGGCCGAGAGCCGGCGCAGTTCGTTGAGGGCGATGCGGAAGGCGTTCAGGCCGCCGGCCCGCTTGTCGGGGGCGGTCATGCCGGTTCTCCTTCAGCGCTGACGTTTTCAGCGACGGGCTCTTCGGCGACAGGCTCTTCGGCATTGGGCTTTTCGACGGTGGGCTCCTCGATGCGGGGGAGCAGGCGCACCGGCCCGGGCTGGTCGGTCGACCCGATGCGGGCCGGGGGATACGGGAGGGCGGACGCGGGTGTCGTCGCGGTGAGCACGGCGACGGCGAGGCCGCGCCTGGCGTGCTCCTCGGCGACCGCGGTCCACGTCTCGACGAGACTCGTGTGCCGGTCGGGGGTGTCGAGCACGAGCACACGCACGCCGGTGCGTTCCGCGGCCAGCTCGGCGAGCAGCCGCGTGCGCAGCGCGGGCTCGAGGTTCTCGAAGCGGGTGCCGGCGAAGGGGGCGGCGGCGTGCTCGGTGAGCCAGCGCGCCACGTCCTCCTTGCCCGCGGGCCGGTGCGCCAGGGCGAGCTCCTCGCCCGCGACCACACGCAGCGGCAGCGCCTCGTCGGGCTCGCTCACGCCCGGGGCGTCGACCACGGCGACGAGGTCGCGCAGCAGGCCGGGGACGTCGGCGGTGACCGTGCCGGTGCTCGGCTTGACGCGGCCGGCCAGCGCGAGGCCGAGCGCGGTGATCCCGACGCCGGGCTCGCCGTGGACCAGCGTCACGCAGCCGTCCTCGACGGTCAGCGAGGTGGGTGGCAACAGTGTGCCGTGGGGGCCCTCCAGGGACACCCGGTCGGCTCGTACCTGCACGGGGACACTCCAATTTCTCCACTGACCGGACTTTTGAACTGACCGGTCAGTGCAAAAACTTAGCGCACATGATCAACGAGCGGCAAGGCGGGTGGTCGCACGTCACACGACCGGGGTGGCGGTGTCCGGTGAGCGGTCCTGGTCAGCGCAGCGCGGTCGCCGGGTGGGCTTCCCACGACGTCCACAGTGGACGATAGCCCTGCCGGTGCCAGAACACCGAGGACAGCGGGTTCATCGGGTTGTAGTAGAGGTACGCGCCGACCGTGCCGGGACGCAGCAGCTCACGGTGCACTCGGTCCATGAGGACACGTCCGATCCCGCCGCCGCGGTGGCCGGGCGCGGTCACGACGTTGTTCACGTACGCCCACAGCCCGGGCGGCAGGAGCTCGGCCGCCTCGGTGCCCGGAGCCGAGTCCACCCACGCGCACTGGGCCAGCGCCACCGGACGGCCGCCGGCTTCCGCGAGCCAGGTGGCCGGTTCGTCGAGTGAGCGGCGCAACGCGGGCGCCAGCAACTCCGCCGTCTGGTCCCGACGGCGATGCGCCACCAGTCCGGTGTAGTCGAACGTGGCCGCGCACAGCCGGAGCACGGTGTCGAAGTCGCCCGGCCCGGCCAGACGCACGGCGATCCCGTCGGCGTCGGCGGCACCCGGTTCAGGCGGTGGCGGGTCCGTCCGCACGGCGAGCGCGGACATCGGGGCGAGCCCGTGGTCGAGGAACGCCCGGATCGCCTCCGCGTCGCGGCTCGGCCAGTTCACCACGCACGCGGAGTCGGCTTCGGCCGGCTCGGTGTCCACGAGGGACCGCAGCTCGCCCAGCAGGAGATCGAACCCCTCGGTGCCGGCGGTGTCCGCGTCGGGGAACAGCTGCCACACCTGCGCGGCCGACCACAGCAGGGGAGTGTCGCCGGGGCCGTGGCGGTGGCGCTGCACGACCCCGGACACGCGCGCGCCCGCGCCCGTCACCGCGCCGACCCGCTCGCCGGCAGCGTCGCTGATCGACGGCGCGGGCGGCGGCAGCAGCGGGTCGAGCGCGGCGAACCGCGCGGCGGGTTCGGTGGTGGCCACGAAGGCGCAGCGTAGCCGCTCAGGAGCGGCGCGTGCGGAAGATCGCCGTGCCGGGGAAGAGCTTGCCGCGCAGCGGGCTCCACTGACCCCACGTGCGCGTGTGGCCCTCGGGCCACTCGGGCTCCAGCAGGTCCTCGAGCGCGAAGCCGCCGGCGGCCAGCGCGCGCACGTAGTCGCCGAGCGTGCGGTGGTACTCGACGTAGGTGGCCTCGCCGTCGTCGTCGACCTCCACGTACGGCGTGCGGTCGAAGTACGGCTGCGTGACGGTGAGCCCCAGCGGGCCCGGGTCGTCGGGGAAGATCCACCGCATCGGGTGGGTCACCGAGAACACCCACGGCGCACCTGGGCGCAGCACGCGGTGCACCTCGACGAAAACCCTCGCGAGCGAGGGAACGAACGGCAGCGCGCCGAACGCGGAGCACGCGGCGTCGAAGCTGCCCGAGGCGAACGGCAGGTACTCGGCGTTGGCCTGGACCAGGGGCACGGTGACGCCGGTGCGCTCGTTGCCCTCGCGCGCGTGGCGCAGCATCCCGCCGGACAGGTCGGTCGCCACGGCGTCGGCGCCCGCCGAGGAGAGCCAGCGCGAGCACGCCGCCTGGCCGCAGCCGACCTCCAGCACCCGTCGGCCGCGGACTTCGCCGAGCAGCCGCACGTCCTCCTCGCGCACGCCCTCCGGGCACCAGACGAAGTCGGTGTCGCCCAGGAACTCGCCGTGGGTGGCCTGGTAGTCGTCGGCGTCGGCGTCCCACCAGGCGAGGTTCGCCGCGGCCGCCTCGCCGCCGCTGACCGCGCGGTACGCGACGCCGGCCGTGCCGAGCTGCAGCTCGGCGTGGGCGTGGCGGTCGGCTGTGTCCGCTGCGGGGGCTGCCGAGTGGTCGGACATGCTGGGTCCTTCCGGGAATGACGGGGAATGCCGGCGCCGGCCGAAACGTTGCCGGAAGGGTACCGGGAGCTGTGGGGACCCTGATTGTGTGCCCTACCGGGGCCCGCGTACGATACGTGTTAGCGCAGTAGGTTCGCGCTGCCTGGGTCTTCACTTGCCGGGGGAGCGCACCGTTTGCGGGTCATGCCGCGGTCGTTCACTGGTGGACGTTGCTCGTGGGATCGTCGCATGTCCCGTATTCACGCCCGGACGCGCTGCCAACCAAACACCCTACGATCCCATCCACCGGAGCAACCCGCCTAATGACCACCGACACCGCCACCGCCCCGACCGCCCCCATCGGGGCCCCGCAGGTCGCCATCAACGACATCGGGTCGGAGGAAGACTTCCTCGCGGCTATCGACAAGACCATCAAGTACTTCAACGATGGCGACATCGTCGAGGGCACGATCGTCAAGGTCGACCGCGACGAGGTCCTGCTCGACATCGGCTACAAGACCGAGGGCGTCATCCCCTCGCGCGAGCTTTCCATCAAGCACGATGTCGACCCGGCTGAGGTTGTCTCCGTCGGCGATGAGGTCGAAGCTCTCGTTCTCCAGAAGGAGGACAAGGAAGGCCGCCTGATCCTGTCCAAGAAGCGCGCTCAGTACGAGCGCGCCTGGGGCACGATCGAAGAGCTCAAGGAGAAGGACGAGCCCGTCAAGGGCACCGTCATCGAGGTCGTCAAGGGTGGTCTCATCCTGGACATCGGCCTCCGCGGCTTCCTTCCCGCCTCGCTGGTCGAGATGCGCCGCGTGCGCGACTTGCAGCCGTACGTCGGCCGTGAGCTCGAGGCGAAGATCATCGAGCTCGACAAGAACCGCAACAACGTGGTCCTGTCCCGCCGCGCCTACCTCGAGCAGACGCAGTCCGAGGTCCGCAGCGAGTTCCTCAACAACCTCGCCAAGGGCCAGGTCCGCAAGGGCGTCGTGTCCTCCATCGTCAACTTCGGTGCCTTCGTGGACCTGGGTGGCGTCGACGGCCTGGTGCACGTCTCCGAGCTGTCCTGGAAGCACATCGACCACCCGTCCGAGGTTGTCGAGGTCGGCCAGGAGGTCACGGTCGAGGTTCTGGACGTCGACATGGACCGCGAGCGCGTCTCGCTGTCGCTGAAGGCGACCCAGGAAGACCCGTGGCGCCAGTTCGCCCGCACCCACGCGATCGGCCAGATCGTGCCGGGCAAGGTCACCAAGCTCGTCCCGTTCGGTGCGTTCGTGCGCGTCGAGGAGGGCATCGAGGGCCTGGTGCACATCTCCGAGCTGGCCGAGCGCCACGTGGAGATCCCGGAGCAGGTCGTCCAGGTCAACGGCGACGTCATGGTCAAGGTCATCGACATCGACCTCGAGCGTCGTCGCATCTCACTGTCGCTGAAGCAGGCCAACGAGGGCGTCACGCCGGACACCGAGTTCGACCCGACCCAGTACGGCATGGCCGCCGAGTACGACGCCGAGGGCAACTACATCTACCCCGAAGGCTTCGACCCGGACACCCAGGAGTGGCAGGACGGCTTCGACAAGCAGCGCGAGGAGTGGGAGCGGCAGTACGCCGAGGCCCTCACGCGCTACGAGGCCCACATGGCGCAGGTCAAGAAGGCTGCCGAGGCCGACGCCGAAGCCGCTGCCGACGCCGCCACCGGCATCGAGGGTGGCAGCGGGGGCGGCGACCAGACCTACACCTCCGCTCCGGCCGAGGCCAAGAGCGGCGGCACACTGGCCAGCGACGAGCAGCTCGCGGCTCTGCGCGAGAAGCTGTCGGGCGGCCAGGGCTGAGTCACGCCTGACGCTGAGCACCACTGAGCTCTGACACCGCGGCCCCGGTCCAGTTCGGACCGGGGCCGCGGTGTTTTTCGTCTGTGCTCAAGGTGTTCGAAGTGGACGACGCCGAGGCCGGGGTGGAGGAAGGTCGGCCGAACCCGGCCTGCGCGGTGGCGTGGGCCGGTGTCAGTTGCGGAGGCCGAGCCCGGTGATCATCGACAGCACGCCGGTGCGGTACATGACCTCGTTGGCTTCGTCGGTCGGCTCGATGAACCAGTCGCTCAGCGGCGTCTGCGAGCGGATCGTGAGCTCCACACTGACCAGGCCGTGCATCGACGTCCACAGCAGATAGCCGTAGTCGCGCGAGTCCCTGCCGGGATCGCCGATGCGGCGGATCTTGCCGACGAACATCGCGAACGTCGTGCGCAGCACCGCCGTGCGCAGCTCCGGGTCCGGGTCGTAGCCGTGGACCGATCGTTCGAACATCATCGCGTAGCGAGCCGGGCTTTCCAGCGCGAAGCGGCGGTAGGCCAGTGCGACCTCGAGCAGGTCCGCGACGCCGTCGTCGGTCTCCGGTGGCACGTCGAGCAGTTCGTCGCGCAGGAGGTCGAATGCGCGCTCGTACAGCGCGTCGAGCAGGCCGGTGCGGCCGCCGAAGCGCGTGTAGACGGTGATGGTCGACGCCCCGGCCGCCTCAGCCACGCCACGCACGGTGAGGCCGGCGACGCCGCGGTCGGTGAGCACGTTGAGGGCGGCGTCGAGGAACCGGCTCCGGTTGTGCTGGTCGGCGGGCTGCGTCGACAGATGGCGGGTGGCCACGACCGTTACCCCCTTCGCCCGTGCCGCGCAGGACAGGTCCGCGTCTCGCCTGCCGAAGATACGATATTCGCGCTCGCTTGGGAACTTCGCCATGCGGCCGGATCTGTGGGATCTTCGTCCTGTGGACCTCGCCACGGCGTGGCACCACTTCGTCCACAAGCGACGTTGGGTTAGCTGCAGCGGTGCAGCGGCACCGTCGAGTACCCCGACCAGGAGGCGAACCGGATGACTGAGCCGGAACCGGGCACTGTTGTCGTCAGTGAAACAGGCGAAGGCCGCTTCACCCAGCACGTGACCGCGGGCAGTTTCGAGCTCGTCGTGGACGAGCCCAAGTCGGTCGGCGGCGACGGCAGCGGCCCGACTCCGTACGACCTGCTGCTCGGTGCGCTGGGTTCCTGCACGGCGATCACGCTGCGGATGTACGCAGACCGCAAGAACATCCCGCTGGCGAACGTGAGCGTCCGGCTGCGCCACGACCGCATCCACGCGCGCGACTGCGAGCGCTGCGAGACCGAGGTCGGCATGATCAGCCGCATCACCCGTGAGATCGAGCTCGAGGGCGACCTCGACGACGAGCAGCGCGCGCGGCTGCTGGAGATCGCGGAGAAGTGCCCCGTGCACCGCACGCTGGAGCACGAGATCGACGTCCGGACGAAGCTGGTCTGAGGAAACGGGGTGCGCGCCATGGAGCGGAGCGAGCGGGTTGTCGTGGTCGTCTACGACGCGGTGCGGCTCCTGGACGTGACCGGGCCGCTCGAGGTGTTCGGGATGGCCAACGAGCACGGCGCGCACTACGAGCTGCTCACCGCGTCGCCGGGCGGCACCGACGTGCGCACCACCACTGGTACGCGCCTGGGTGCGGATGTGGCGCTGGAGGACGTCGACGTCGAGGGCGGCACGCTCGTGGTGCCGGGCAGCCCGAACTGGCAGATCACCGTGACCGACGAGCACCTGCTCGACGAGGTCCGCCGCCTTTCCCGCCAGGCGCGACGCACGGCGTCGGTGTGCGCGGGCGCCTTCACGCTCGCGGCCGCCGGACTGCTGGAGGGCCGTCGAGCGGCCACGCACTGGGAGCTCGCCGACCAGCTCGCGCGCCGCTACCCGGGCGTCGAGGTGGACTGCGAAGCGATCTTCGTGCGCGACGGTTCGGTGATCTCCTCGGCCGGCGTCACCTCCGGCATCGACCTGTCGCTGGCCCTCGTGGAGGAGGACCTCGGCTCCGAGGCCGCGCGGCTCGTCGCGAAGCACCTCGTGGTGTTCCTGCAGCGGCCCGGCGGGCAGTCGCAGTTCAGCGTGCGCCTGGCCGCTCAGCCGGCGCGCAACGACTTGCTGCGCGGGATCATGGACCGCATCACCGCCGACCCCTCGGCCGACCACAGCCTGTCTTTGCTCGCCGACGACGCAGGCGTCAGCGTCCGCCACCTCACGCGGCTGTTCCGCGACCAGATGGGCACCTCGGTCGCCCGGTTCGTGGAGAGCACCCGCCTGGAGGCGGCGCGGCAGCTGCTGGAGACGGGCACGGACCCGCTCGACGTGGTCGCGCGCCGCACGGGGTTCGGCTCGGCGGAGACGCTGCGCCGGGTGTTCACGCGGGAGCTGGGTGTGCCGCCGAGCGCCTACCGGGCGCGCTTCCGGACCACGGGCACACCCGCGTTGGCCGGTGCGGGCCGCTAGGTGCTACTGACGTTGGTCGTTGACACTCTGGGGTCGGGATTAAGTCTTCTGCGGGAGCCTCTCATACGGGGTCTGACCACCGAGTCCGCCGTGGGGGCGGGGGAGTTACGGGGCGCTTGAGCGGTCTTTCAGACCGTCGATGCCCTCATCCTCGTAGCGGTGCCTCCACCGGTAGAACACCGTGCGGCTGATGCCGTAATACCGGCAGGTCGCCGCGACATTGCCGCTTGCCTCTTCCGCTTGACGAAGAACGGCCAGGCGCCGGTTCGAGCGCCTGACCAGGTCCTTCTCGCTCCACACTCGCTCAGCCATGGGCCTCCCTTGATCAGGAGCCCAGGCTGTCAACAACCTCTGTCAGTTTTAGACCTACCCGTGCAGGCCGCGGTCGTTCAGGAAGCAGCGGCTCAGGAAGGCGAGACGACCGGAACCCAGATGCGCTCCAGCGCCGCGGCGCGGGCGCGGCGGCGGAGGCCGGCGAAGCTGTGCTGGGCGGGCACGAGGAGGGCGCTGAGCCACGTGCGCCGGTATTCGGCGAGGGCTTCCGCCACCGGGCGGTAGCCGACGCAGTGCACCAGTCCCGGCGTTCCGAGCCGGTGCTTGCCGACGTGCTTTTCCGCCATCGTTCCTCCGTGTGGGCGACCCTTCCGCCGCGCACGGTACGCAATCGCGGCGGTAAATCCGGGTAGCCGCCCGGCGTGTCACCCGGATCAGTCAGCCAGTTCCGGACAATGTCCTTGATTTTCGACTTGGGGTATGCCTTTACCCGTGCGAGTGCACGTGCAGGGCTCTGACGTCCCCTGATCGGGTGGCGCACGGGTCTGGCTAGGGTGAGGTCATGCTGCGAGTGGGCCTGACGGGCGGGATCGGCGCGGGGAAATCGACGGTGGCAAACCGGTTCGCCGAGCACGGCGCCGTGCTCGTGGACTCCGACCGGATCGCGCGTGAGGTCGTGGAGCCGGGCACACCCGGGCTGGCGGCCTTGGTCGAGGCGTTCGGCGAGGACATCCTGTCCGCCGACGGGTCGCTCGACCGTCCGGCGCTGGCCGCTAAGGCGTTCGCCGACGACGCGTCGCGCAAGCGCCTCAACGGGATCGTGCACCCGCTCGTGGGGGCGCGCACGGCCGAGCTGATGGCCGAGGCGGCCGACGACGCGGTGATCGTCCACGACATCCCGCTGCTCGTTGAGGGCAACCTGGCGCCGGCATACCACCTCGTGGTGATCGTCGACGCGCCCGTGGAGGTCCGCGTGCGCCGGCTCGTAGAGGCGCGCGGCATGGCGGAAGCCGACGCGCGGGCGCGGATCCGCGCGCAGGCCAGCGACGAGCAGCGCCGCGCGGTCGCCGACGTCTGGCTCGACAACGGCGGCGCGCAGGACGGGGTGCTCGCCGAGGTCGACGCGCTGTGGGCCGACCGGCTCGTGCCGTTCGAGGCCAACCTGCGGCTGCGCAAGCCGCGCCCGCCGATGTCGCCGGTGATCGTGCCCTCCGACCCGACGTGGCCGCTGCAGGCCGAACGCCGGCTCGCGCGGCTGCGGCAGATCGCGGGGAAGCGGCTGCTGCGCGCCGACCACATCGGGTCCACCGCCGTCCCCGGGCTGCCCGCCAAGGACGTCCTCGACGTGCAGCTCACCGTTCCCACGTCGGCCGACGCCGACGCGCTCGCCGAACCGCTGGCCGACGCCGGTTTCCCCCGGCTGGAGGGCGACTGGTGGGACGACCCGCAGGACGGCTCCGCCGCGCCGTGGCCGAAGCGCCTTCACGTGGGTGCCGACCCGAAGCGCCCGGTGAACCTGCACGTCCGCACCCCCGAGACCCCGGCGTGGCGCCTCGCGCTGCTGTTCCGCGACTGGATCCGCGCGAACCCAGCCGAGCGTGACGCGTACGCGGCGGTGAAGGAGCAGCTCGCGCGCGAGCACTCGGCCGACGGCACCGTCGCGGACTACGCCGACGCCAAGCAGGGCTGGGTCAACGACGCGTTCACCCGCGCCGAGATCTGGGCCGAGCAGACGTCGTGGCAGCCGTGAAAACCGGGTGCGCGACCGGCGGTGACGCTGTTAGCGTCGCCGGCATGCAGCGCTCGGCCAGCACGACGACGCCGGACACCGTCCCGGCGCGCTGAAACCTGAGCGAACCAAGCCCCGGGGTGGCCGCCCCGGGGCTTCGTCGTGTCCCCAGGGTTTCCGCCTCGGCCGTCCACGAGGAGACCCCGATGCCCGACCACCGCAGGATCGGCCGTGAGCTCGGCCTGTTCGGCACCGACCCGCTGCTCGGCGCCGGCCTGCCCTACCTGCTGCCCGACGGTGCCGTAATCCGGCACGAGCTGGAGGAGTACGTCCGCGATGTCGAGCGCCGCGCGGGCTACCGCCACGTGTACTCGCCGGTGCTCGGCAAACGCGAGCTGTACGAGATTTCGGGGCACTGGGCGCACTACCGAGACGACATGTTCCCGCCGCTGGACGTCGGCGGCGAGCAGCTCGTGCTGCGGCCCAGCCTGTGCCCGCACCACGCGCTGATCTACCGCTGCCGGGCGCGCAGCTACCGCGAGCTGCCGCTGCGGATCGCCGAGCTGGGCGGGATGTACCGCGCGGAGCTGTCCGGGGTGCTCGGCGGGCTCGGCCGGGTGCGTGCGATCCAGCTCAACGACGCCCACCTGTTCTGCCGCCTCGACCAGGTCGCCGATGAGGCCCGCGGTGCGCTGGAGCTCATCCGCCGCGTCCACGCCGACCTCGGGCTGCGCCCGGCGCGCTACCGGCTCTCGCTCGCCGGCGGCTCGGGGGACTACGTGGGCTCCGCCGAGCACTGGGCGCGCGCCGAAGCCCGGCTCGTCGAGGCGCTGGAGGGCTTCGACTACGACGTGGCGCCAGGCGAAGCGGCGTTCTACGGCCCGAAGGTCGACGTCCAGGTCACCGACAGCGCCGGGCGCTCGGCCACCCTCTCCACCGTCCAGGTGGACTTACACCAGCCCGAGCGGTTCGACCTCGGGTACGTCGGCACCGACGGGGCCGTGCACCGGCCGGTGCTGGTGCACCGCAGCCTGCTCGGCAGCCTGGAACGCGCGATGGCGCAGCTTCTCGAAGAGCACGGCGGGGCCTTGCCACCGTGGCTCGCGCCGGTGCAGATGGTGGTGCTGCCGGTCTCGGAAGCTGAGCTGCCGCGGGCTTGCGCGCTCGTGCGCCGCGGTCAGGAAGCCGGTCTGCGGGTGGAGCTCTCCTCGCCTGACCAGGGGAGCCTGGGAGCGCGGATCCGAGACCACCGGTTCGTGCCGTACCAGGCGGTGATCGGCGCCCGGGAGGCCGAGGCGGGCCTCGTCGCACCCCGGCTGCGCGACGCACAGCGCCTGGATCCGTTGCCGGCGGCGGATTTCGTGGCCGCGGTCGCCGAACGCGTCGCGGCGCGCGGGGCGGTGTTGTGGCAGTGAACGTCAGCCGAGCGGGTTCACGGCGAGCCGGTCCGCGATCCCGCTCGCGACGGCGCCGCCCGCCGCGCTGTCGGGCTTGCGCGCCGCCTGGTCCTCGAAGCACGCCAGGAATTCCGCGCCGAAGTCCAGCCGCGGGTAATGCGTGAGGATCGTCGTCCGCACCTCGGCCGGGAACTCCTCCGGCCGCCGGCCGGAGACGTCCCAGCTCGTGGCGACCTGGAGCAGGTGGGATTCGGGGTCGGTGCTCGCGGGGACGTCCTCGCGCATGTGCGCGACGATGATCTCTTCGACATGGGCGGCGCGGTCCGCCGGCCAGCCGGCTGCGGCCCCGAACACCCACGCCAGGTGCCCGCCCGCGTCCTCGAACGGGAGGCGGTGGTTGTCGAACTCGGCGGTGAGGCCGAGGTCGTGCAGCAGCGCCGACACGTAGTAGAGCTCGTCGTCGAACGCGATCCCGTGGGCCGCCGCGTAGTGCGTGCCCCAGAGATACGAGCGGACGGAGTGGTTCAACAGCGCGGCCGAGTAGAACCGCGTGGCCACGGCCAGCGCGGCCGCGGCGGCGGGCGTTTCCGGGAACATCGGCTCAGCTTCGCACAGGAATCACGAGCCGAGCAGGCCTCGTTCGAACGCCACGGCCACCGCGGCGGCCCGATCTTTCACGCCGAGCTTCGCGTACGCGTGGATCAGGTGCGTCTTCACCGTGGCCTCGCTGATGAAGAGCTTCTTCGCCGCGTCCTTGTTCGTGGAGCCGCGCGCGACGAGCGTGAGCACCTCGATCTCGCGCTGCGACAACGGTTCCTTCGCCGGCGCGCGCATCTGGCCCATGAGCCGGCTCGCGACGGCGGGGGAGAGCACAGCCTCGCCGCGGGCCGTCGCGCGCACGGCGCGGAACAGCTCCTCGCGCGGCGCGTCTTTGAGCAGGTAGCCCGTGGCGCCGGCCTCGATGGCGGGCAGGACGTCGGAGTCGGTGTCGTACGTGGTCAGCACCAGTACGCGCGCCGGGTTGCCGAGGCGGGCGAGCTCGGTGATGGCGGAGACGCCGTCGGTGCCCGGCATGCGCAGATCCATCAGCACCACGTCGGGCTTGAGCGAAACCGCGAGGGTCACGGCCTCGGCGCCGTTCGCGGCTTCGCCCAGCACCTCGAAGCCGTGTTCGCCGGTGAAGATGCCGCGCAGGCCGTCGCGGACGATCGGGTGGTCGTCGGCGATGAGCAGCGTGACGGTCATGCTGACGCCCCCTCGTGGTCGATCCCGCCGTCCTTCAGCCCGCCCAGTGTGGCAGCCGGCACGGCGGGCAGGTTCACCGAGATCGCCGTGCCGCCACCGGGTTCCGACTCCACGTGCAGCGTGCCCGCGAGCCGTTGCACGCGGCTTCGCATGCCGGGCAGCCCGAAGCCGCCTTCGCTCGGGGGCGGGTTTTCGGGATCGAAGCCGACGCCGTCGTCGACCACGTCGAGCGTGACCTCGTCGCCCATGTAGGACAGCGTGAGCCCCACCCGACCGGCCTGTGCATGTTTGGCCACATTGGACAGTGCTTCCTGCGTGATCCGCAGCAGCGTCGCCTCGATCTCCGGGTGCAGCGCCTCGGCCGTGCCCGTGGTCGAGAACGCGGCGGGCACGGTGGTGCGCTCGCTCCACAACCGCGCCACCTCGGCGAGCGCGTCGGGCAGCGTCGCCGACTCCAGGGGCTCCGGCCGCAAGGCGTGCACGGACCGCCGCGCCGCGGTCAGGTTCTCGCGCGCGAGCGCCTTCGCGGTGTCGAGGTGCCGCTGCCACTCGGCGGGGTTCTCCCGGGCCTGGGCGGCGGCTTCGAGCTGTGTGATGATCCCGGTGAAGCCCTGGGCGAGCGTGTCGTGGATCTCCTGGCTCAGCCGCTGCCGCTCGTCGAGCACGCCGGCTTCGCGAGCCTGGGTGAGCAGTTGCCGTTGCAGGCCCCGGTTTTCGGCTTCGGCGGCGGCAAGCTTGTCGAGCGCCCGTTTGCGTTCGGCGCTCTGCCTGCCGACAGCCGCGAACACCGCGCCGCCTCCGCCGATCGCGGCCGTCTGCACGATCACCAGCGTCACCCAGATCGCCGGGGCCGTGGCCAGCGCCTCGATCGGGCCCCCGTTGGCGACGGTGTTGATCAGCAGCGACGTGACGGCCACGCCGAGGATCGACATCACCAACGGCCGCATCCGCATGGCGGCGAAGAAGCCGTGGACCATGAAGATCAGGAAGTAGGTCTCGCGCGCTTCGAGCGCGGAGCCGAAACTCACGACGCCCACGAAGCTCAGCGCCGCGAAGGCGGCGTTCTCGCGCACCCGGGCACTGGGCAGGTTTTGGGTCAGCAGAAGCCAGACCGCGGCGCCGACGGCGATCGCGAGCGTGGTGAGCCGGTGGGCGCTCGTCTGGTCGGCCCGCGCCAGGCTGAGCACGGTCGGGATCGCCAGCAGCACGAACGGGGCGTTCGTCTCGGCGCGGTTGAACCACGAGTGCCAGCGCAGCGGGGGTTCCCCTTCGCGCGGCGACAGCGGTGCGAGAAGCGAGCCGCGCCAGTCGAGCTTCACGTCCCGCGCGTCTTCGGACTTCATGCCTTCAGATCTTTCACTTGGGGCCAGACCACCGGCCAGCTTTCGGTGCAACCGGTGAGCAGCCAGATCGGCAGGTGCTCGCTGGCGTTGAGCACACCCAGGCGGTTCTGGACCGAGCCGACGACCCGCGCGTCGCGGAAGTGCGGCGCGAGCTTCGCGGGGTCGGCGCCCACGAACAGCACGGTGTCGACGTCGTCGGTCGGCCTGCCGAAGTACCAGAAGCCGCGGCTGCCGCTGTAGGCCTCGGGGAGACCGGCCTCCGGGCCGTACCGGTCGAGTGCGCCCGCCTGCCAGTAGCCCGCGGTGACGAGTGCGGTGTGCGAGCGCTGCTCGGGTGGCAGCGCCCGGTAGACGTCCGCGACGGAGGCGGCCAGGTCCAGCCAGCCGACCTCTTCGGTCGCGTACGCGGGATGCGGCGCGTCGGGGTGCTCCACGAGCCACTGCGCCGGCCACACCGGCAGCGCGTACGGGAGGCTGTAGAGCGCGGACAGCACGAAGACCGGCCATGTCGGCACCCACCGCCACCACAGCGCGGGCCGGCGGTCCTGCAGGTGCACGGCCGCCGCGGCCCACAGGATTCCGAACATGCCGGCGGCGTAGTAGAAGCGGCCGCCCGCGACGAGGAACACCGCGACCACGCCGATCGCCGTCCAGCCGAGAAACCGGTACGGCCGTAGGCTTCGCGCGGCGAGCAGCACACCGAGGCCGTAGCAGACGCCGAGCGCGCCGATCACGAGTCCGGCGCCGGCAAGCAGGCCCGGCAGGAACTCCGCGCGTCCGCCTGCTTCGGCGACCTCGTGCGAAACCGCGTCGCCCATGCCCAGCTGCGGCCAGCCGTTGAGCGACTGCCACAGCAGCGTCGGCACGCACGCGAGCGCGGCGATTCCCGCGCCGGCCCAGAGCTTGGGCCGGCGCAGCAACTCGCGCGGGCCGAAGACGAGCACCGTCACAGCGGTGATGGCCCAGAACGCGCCGATCAGGAACTTCACGTTGAGTGCCACGGCGGTGACCAGGCCCAGCCACAGCAGGAGATTGTCGTCGCGGGTGCGCAGCCAGCGCACGAGCAGCCAGAGAACCAGCGTCCACAGCAGCGGGTCCACGGTCGAGGTGGCGAGGTAGTGGCCGCTGCCGACGAACTGGCCGCAGATCGCGTACGCGGCGGCTGCTCGCGTCTGGGCCTTCCGGCCGCCGCCGAGCTCACGCGCGATCAGCGCGGTCACCACGACCCCGGCGGCGGTGGCGAGGATCGCCGGCAGCCGGAAGACCACCAGCGAGCCCGGCGCGATCGCGTCCATCAGCGCGGCGAGCAGCGGCAGCACCGGCGGCTGGTCGGCGTATCCGAACGACAGGTGCTTGCCGGCGGCGAGGAAGTACAGCTCGTCGCCGAAGTAGCCGTACCGGCCGGCCGTGGCCAGCAGGACCGCCGCGGTCCCGGCCGCGAGCAGCGCCACCGGACGCCGGGCGAACTCGGTGACGGCCGCGCCGTGCCTGGTCGGTGTGGTGGCCGTGGTCACGGCGTCCATCGTGCTCCCTGCTGCTGTCCGGGCCCGCTGCGCGGCACCCTACGGGCCGGGGCCCGGCACCACCGGCTGGTGTGTGGCGCCGGGCACACCCGGGTCAGCTGTGCGTGTTCACCAGTTCCCGCCAGATCTCCTGCCACGGCTGCCGTCGCCCGGTGGCGAGCCACAGCGGCGTGTCGTCGGCGACGCTCGGCAGGGCCCCACCGGTGTCGACCTTTCCGACCTGGCGCAGGTCGGTGAAGTGGCCGAGCAGCGGCCGCGGGTCGGCGCCGACGTAGAGCACGCTGGTGTCTGAGTCCGGCGGCACGACCAGCGTCGCGTAGCCGCGGTTCGGGCTCGCGGGCTCGGGCAGGCCCAGCGGGCGGCCGTACTCCTCGAGCGCGCTCGCCGACCAGTAGGACTCGCCGACCAGGGCCGTGTGCGCCGGGTCGGGCAGCTTCGCGAACTGGTCCGCCACCGAGCGCGCGGCCTGCGGCCAGCCGATCTCGACGAACGCGAACGTCGGTGACGGCAGCGCGGGGTTCGCGGCGAGCCACGGCTGCGGCCACACCGGCAGCGAGATCGGCAGAGCCAGCAGCACCGCGACGACGTACACCGGCCAGGTCGCGAGCCAGCGCCACCAGCGCGAGGCCCGGCCGGTCTCCAGCGCCACGGCGGCCGCCGCCCAGCACGGCGCGAACATGCCGGCGATGTAGTACGACCGGCCGTTGACCACCACGAACACCAGGGCCAGGCCGAGCGTGGTCCACGCCAGGAAGCGGTATGGCCGCAGCTGCCGCGAGCGCAGCAGGCGCCACAGGCCGTAGCACAGGAGCACGATCCCGATCGGGAACCCGGCGGTGAGCAGCGCCGAAGGCAGCCACAGCAGGCGCCCGCCCCACGTCTGGTCCACCTCGGCCGAGATCGCCTCGCCCATGCCGAGCTGCGGCCAGCCGTGCGTCGCCTGCCAGATAAGCGTCGGGACGAGCGCGGCCACCGCGATGGCCGCGCCGACCCACAGCTTCGGCCGCCGCAGCAGCTCCCGCGGCCCGAAGACCAGCAGCGCGATGATCGCGACGGCCCAGAGGCCGCCGATCAGGAACTTCACGTACAGCGCGACGGCGGTGACCACCCCGGCCCACAGCAGCAGGTTGTCGCCGCGGGTGCGGATCCAGCGGACCAGCAGCCAGATCACCACGGTCCACAGGAACGGGTCCAGCGTCGAGGTGGCCAGATAGTGACCGGAGGCGATGAACTGCGTGCTGACCGCGCACGTGGCCGCGGTCAGCGCCTGGGCCTTCGCGCGACCGCCGAGCTCGCGGGCGATCAGGGCGGCGAACACCACCGACGCGACCATCGCGAGCATCGCCGGGAGCCGCAGCGCGAAGACCGAGCCGGGTGCGATCGTGTCCATGGCCCGCGCCAGCAGGGGCAGCATCGGCGGCTGGTCCACGTAGCCCCACGCCAGGTGCTTGCCGGCGGCGAGGAAATAGAGCTCGTCGCCCATGTAGCCGTAGCGGCCGGCGGTGAGCAGCAGCGCCACGCCGAGCAGGCCGGCCAGCACGAACACCGGGACGCGGGCGAACGGGGCGGCCACGCGCCGGGCGGCCGGCAGCGTCGTCACGGACATGCTCACTCCCACCGGAAGGTGCGGGCCGCGATCGCCGAGCAGACCACGGCGAAGGCGACGAGCGAACCGAGCTGCAGCAGCTCGGGCGAGTTCCCGGCGGCCGCTTCGCGCAGGCCGTTGATGGTCGCGCCCAGCGGCAGGACGTCGGCCACGTGCTGCAGCACCGGCGGGAGCTGCTCCTTGGGCACCCAGACGCCGCCGAGCGCGAGCATCGGGAAGAACGCCGCGGCGCCGATACCGCTGGCCGCGCGGTTGGTGGGCGCGAGCGCCGCGATCAGCGTGCCGACGGAGAACAGCGCCAGCGCGCCGAGCACCATCACCAGGAGGAACCCGCCGAGGTTCTCCGGCAGCGCCATGCCGAGCGCGATCCTGCCCACCCCCAGGACGAGCAGGATCGCGACCGCGGCGGCGGCGAGGTTCACAAGCAGCTGAGCGGCGAGCAGCCGTCCGGGTGGCACGGGGCTGGCCGAAAGGCGCTTGAGCACGCCCTTCTCGCGGTAGGTGGCCACGGCGGCCGGGAACATCATCACCGCGAGCATCGCGAGGAGGATCGCCACGGCCATCGGCGCGATCAGGGTCGGCAGCGGCGCGTGGCCGCCGAACTCGGCGCTGGGCTTGCTCGAACCCGGCATCAGGCCGAACACGAGCAGCAGCGCCAGCGGGATGCCGACCACGGTGACGGGTGCCCCCGGGTCGCGCAGGAACAGCTTCGCCTCGACGGCGGTCATTCTCGTGAGCATTTCGTTGAGTCCCCTCAGGCCAGTTTCCGGCCGGTCAGCGCGACGAAGGCGTCGTCGAGGTTCGCCTGGTCCACGCGCAGGTCGCCCGCGAGCACCTGGTTGCGGGCAAGGAACGACGTCACGGTCTGCAGTGCGGTGGCGCGCCCCGTGACCACGAGCTGCGAGCCGTGGCGTTCGACCTCGAGCACGTCGGGCAGCGCTTCGAGCTGTGCGAGGTCGACCGGTGCCGACGGGCGGAACCGGATGCGCTGCTCGTCACCGACCTGACGGACCAGCCCGGCGGGCGTGTCGATGGCGACGACGCGGCCCGAGTCGATCACGGCGATGCGGTCGCAGAGGCGCTCGGCCTCCTCCATGAAGTGGGTGACGAGCACGACCGTCACCCCCTCGTCGCGCACCGCCTCGACCAGGTCCCACGTGTCGCGGCGGGCCTGCGGGTCGAGGCCCGCGGTGAGCTCGTCGAGCACCGCGATCTCGGGGCTGCCGACGAGCGCGAGCGCGATCGACAGGCGCTGCTGCTGCCCGCCCGAGAGCTTCTTGTAGGCGGTGTCGCGCTGGTGCGTGAGCCCGAGCAGACCGAGCAGGCGCTCGGTGTCCGCCGGCTTGCGGTAGAGGGACGAGTACAGCTCCAGCGCCTCACCCACCCGCAACCGGTCGGGCAGCCGGCTCTCCTGCAGCTGCACGCCGACGCGTTGGCGCAGCTCGTGCCGGTCGCGCCGCGGGTCGAGCCCGAGCACCGACAACGTGCCGCCGTCGGGCGTGCGCAGGCCTTCCAGGCACTCGACCGTGGTGGTCTTGCCCGCGCCGTTCGGGCCGAGGATCCCGAAGATCTCGCCCCGCTCGGCGGTGAACGACACGTCGTCCACCGCCACCTTGGCCCCGTAGGTCTTGTGGAGGTGCTGGACCTCGATCACCGGCATGTTCGCCGTCCCCTCTCGAGCTCTTCGTCTGTCCTGAAGAAGAGTCCCGTGGGGAACGGGTGCGGCGGATCGCCGGAACGGCCAGAGCCGGCATCCACCGCCAGGCGGTGGGCATCCACCGATCGGTGGACCCGAGGTCCCCTAGGGGTGCCGGCGCCAGGTCGCGGTGATGTCCTTTGTGGACAGCCAGGCCGCGAGGTCGTAGCCGTGCGCGGCCAGCCCTTCCACGGTGGCGTAGGCGGTTTCGAGCGCGTACTCGCCTTCGGCCTGAGGAAGCAGGCCCGCCGAGACGGCGGCGAGCAGCTCGTCGGAGTCGATCACCCGCACGGAGACCTTGTCCTTGAGCACGAGGTCGAGGTAGAGGTCGGTGGAGAACCACCGGGTGCCTTCGCGGCGCACGCGCACCACGTCGAGATAGAAGGTCTGGTCGCGTTCGTGGCCGGGGTTGAACCAGAAGTCGGTGATGCGCAGGCCGAGGCCCGGGAGCAGCCACGACTCGAGGTAGCGGAACTGCTCGCGCCCCGGCGTCGGGCGCGCGAGGTACAGCCCGAACGGCTCGGTCCGGAACTCCTCGACCTCCCGTTCGATGCCCTTGGGGTCCACGTTGACGCCGGCGGCCGGGTCGAAGCTCTCCGCCTTCGGCGGGTGCACGTCGGTCATCCGCCCATCCTGCCGGGCGCGGGGCGTCCGGAGCGGTCCGTGCGGCCGGGTGCCCGCGAAATCCACCCGGTTGCCGGGGTGGTCACGGCTCGGCCACTTTCGCATCGGATGTCCTGTTCGCCGGTTAGGTTGGCCCGGACCTGGGGAGGGATCATGTTCGGGATCATCCGGCCGTGCCGGCACCGGCTGTCCGCGCGGCTGCACGCCGACTGGCTCGCGCACCTGTGCGGGCTGTGCCTCGCGTTGCGCGACGAGCACGGGCACCTCGCGCGGGTCGTGACGAACTACGACTCTCTGGTGATCTCCGCTCTCGTGGAGGCCCAGGCCGCGGGCCGGCGCCGGAACGCGGGGCCGTGCGCGTTGCGCGGGATGCGTTCGGCGTCCGTCGCGCGAGGAGAAGGGGCGCAGCTCGCCGCGGCCGTGTCGCTGGTGCTCGCGTCGGCCAAGGTCGGTGACCACGTCGCCGACGGCGATGGTGCGCTCGGCCGGGCGGCGCTGCGAACACCGGCGAAGAAGCTCGCGGCCCGGTGGTCCGCGCAGGGCGCGCGCACCGGCGCGCGCATCGGCTTCGACACCGCGGTGCTGGTGGACGCGGTGGCGCGGCAGGGCACGCTGGAGCACGAGGTGACCGCGGGGGACTCGCTGCTGCTGGTGACCGAGCCGGCCGAGGTGGCCGCGTCGGCGGCGTTCGCGCAGACGGCCGTGCTGGCGGGACGACCCGGCAACGTCGCGCCGCTCGCCGAGGCCGGGCGGCTGTTCGGGCGGGTCGCGCACCTGCTCGACGCGGTGGAGGACCAGCCCGCGGACGACGCGGCGGGCAGCTGGAACCCGATGACGGTCACCGGCACCGGGCTCGCCGAGGCGCGGCGGCTCGCCGAGGACGCGGTGCTCGGGGTCGAGCTCGCGGTGAGGGAGGCGTCGTTCGCGCAGCCGGCGCTGGTCCACGCGCTCCTGGTGCACGAGCTGCGCCACGCCGTGACCCGGGCGTTCGGGCACCGGCAGGAGCCGCCGCCCGGGTGGCTCGGGCCGGGACCGCTGCCGCCCGGGGTGCCGCCTGCGCCGGGAGGTGCCTGGGCCGATGGTCGGCCCGGGTGGGGGCCGCCCGCTTCGCCGTCTCAGCCGTCGCCCCCACCTCCGCCTCCGCCTCCGCCGAAGCCGCCGAAGAAGAAGCGAAACCCCGGGGACGGGCCCGAGGACGGCGACGGCGGTGGGTGCTGGGTGCCGAAGTTCGCCGTGCCGCCACGACCGCGCGGGTTCTTCGCGGGGTGCGCGGTGGCGACGTACATGTGCTGCAGCTGCCAGTTCTGCTGCCGCGACCCGTTCCCGGGCCCGTGGAGCGGGAAGGTGCGGCAGAACCACTGCGATTGCGACCCGTGTGCACTGCTCTGCGCCTGCTGTGACGGCTGCTGAACAGGGACCCGGCGCAGGTCAGCAGGCCTGTGGCGGCGCCTCGGCTGAAAACTGTCGGGGGGTCGGCCTACTCTGGTGGACGTGGCTTTCGCAACCGAACACCCCGTCCTCGCGCAGTCCGACTTCCGGCCGGTTTCCGACGTCCCCCGTTCCGGCGGCCGGTTCGAAGTGATCAGCGAGTACAAGCCCGCCGGCGACCAGCCGGCGGCCATCGACGAGCTCGAACGCCGGGTCAAGGCGGGCGAGAAGGACGTCGTGCTGCTGGGCGCCACGGGCACGGGCAAGTCGGCCACCACCGCGTGGCTGATCGAGCGCGTGCAGCGGCCCACGCTGGTCATGGCGCCGAACAAGACCCTGGCCGCGCAGCTGGCCAACGAGCTGCGGGAACTCTTCCCGAACAACGCGGTCGAGTACTTCGTCAGCTACTACGACTACTACCAGCCCGAGGCGTACATCGCGCAGACGGACACCTACATCGAGAAGGACTCGTCGATCAACGACGACGTCGAGCGGCTGCGCCACTCGGCCACGATGAACCTGCTCTCGCGCCGCGACGTGATCGTGGTGGCCAGTGTGTCCTGCATCTACGGCCTCGGCACCCCGCAGTCCTACCTCGACCGGTCTTCGATGCTGAAGGTCGGCGAGCGGCTCGACCGTGACGTGTTCCTGCGCGCGCTGGTCGACGTCCAGTACACGCGCAACGACATCGCGTTCGCCCGCGGCACGTTCCGCGCTCGCGGCGACACGGTGGAGATCATCCCGGCGTACGAGGAGCTGGCGATCCGCGTCGAGTTCTTCGGTGACGAGATCGAAAAGCTGTACTACCTGCACCCGCTGACCGGCGACATCGTGCGTGAGGTCGACGAGGTGCGGATCTTCCCGGCCACGCACTACGTCGCGGGGCCGGAGCGCATGGAGAAGGCGATCAAGGGCATCGAGGCGGAGCTCGAGCAGCGCCTGGCGGAGCTGGAGAAGCAGGGCAAGCTGCTGGAGGCGCAGCGGCTGCGCATGCGCACGGCGTACGACATCGAGATGATGCGCCAGGTCGGGTTCTGCTCCGGCATCGAGAACTACTCGCGCCACATCGACGGCCGCGAGGCCGGGTCCGCGCCCGCCACGCTGATCGACTACTTCCCGGACGACTTCCTGCTCGTGATCGACGAGTCGCACCAGACCGTGCCGCAGATCGGCGGCATGTTCGAGGGCGACATGTCGCGCAAGCGCAACCTCGTCGACTACGGGTTCCGGCTGCCGAGCGCGGTCGACAACCGGCCGCTGACGTGGGAGGAGTTCTCCGACCGCATCGGGCAGACGGTGTACCTGTCGGCCACGCCGGGTCCGTACGAGATGGGTCAGACGGGCGGCGAGTTCGTCGAGCAGGTCATCCGGCCGACCGGCCTGGTCGACCCGAAGGTGGTCGTGAAGCCCACCGAGGGTCAGATCGACGACCTGGTGCACGAGATCCGCGAGCGCGCCGAGAAGGACGAGCGGGTGCTGGTCACCACGCTCACCAAGAAGATGGCCGAGGACCTCACCGACTACCTGCTGGAGCTCGGCATCCGCGTGCGCTACCTGCACTCGGAGGTCGACACGCTGCGCCGCGTCGAGCTGCTGCGCCAGCTGCGCTCGGGCGATTTCGACGTGCTGGTCGGCATCAACCTGCTGCGCGAGGGCCTCGACCTGCCGGAGGTGTCGTTGGTGGCGATCCTCGACGCGGACAAGGAAGGCTTCCTGCGCAGCGGCACGTCGCTGATCCAGACGATCGGCCGCGCGGCGCGAAACGTGTCCGGTGAGGTCCACATGTACGCGGACAAGATCACCGACTCGATGCAGCACGCCATCGACGAGACGGACCGCCGCCGCGCGAAGCAGGTTGCCTACAACGAGGAACGCGGCGTCGACCCGCAGCCGCTGCGCAAGAAGATCGCCGACATCCTCGACCGCGTCTACAGCGAAGCCGACGACTCCGACCAGGCGGTCGCCGTCGGCGGCTCGGGCCGCAACACCTCGCGCGGCAAGAAACCCGAACAGGGCGACCGCGTGCGCAGCTCCGGCATGCTCGTGGACAAGGACGTGGCGGGCATGCCGCGCGCCGAGCTGGCCGACCTCATCCAGCAGATGACCGACCAGATGATGCAAGCCGCCCGCGACCTGCAGTTCGAGCTCGCCGCCCGCCTGCGCGACGAGGTGTCGGACCTGAAGAAGGAACTGCGCGGCATGGACGCGGCCGGCATCCGCTGATGCCCTCCCACGGCCCGCTGCCCTCTGGGTGCGGCGGGCTGGGGGCCGCCAGACCTCCGGTCGGCGGGACGTAACCCGTCGGTTGTGGTCGAGCCGGTTCAGGTGCGCTCGGGAGCTCCGGCGGTTTGGCGCCCGAGCGCAGCCGAGGAACGACAGGCGAGTGGAGTGAGCGGCGGTGCGGCCGTGAGGGCTTGGCCGGTGGGTGACGACGACGGCATGAGGCGAGGGTTGGCCGCTGCGCCGCTGCGGTTTGGTCGCCGGCGGATGCGGCGAGCGGAGCTGACCGGCGGCCCGGTCGCGCACTGCCTGGCCTGCGGCCGGCGCAAGCTGCGACGGCAAAACCGCCAGCGCGCGTCGGCGTTGCCGGTGGCGGCGCGGGCGACCCTGGTGGCGCGGCGCCGGGGCAGTGGGCAGCCGCCGCGATCTTGCCGTGAAGCGGCGGCAGCGGTGGCAGCGTCGGCGTGCGGCAGGCGAGTGGAGGTGAGCGGCGGTGCGGCTCGACGAGGTGATCGAGCACTGCCTGGGCAAGCCCGGGGCCGTGGAGACTTACCCGTTCGGGGAGCACGTGCTCGTGGTGAAGGTCGCGGGCAAGGCGTTCGCGTTCATCGGGCTGGAGCGGCCCGGGTCGGTGGGGCTCAAGTGCGGCGCGAGCCGTGAGGAGGCGGCCGAGCTGCGGGAGCGGTATCCGGAGTCGGTGGGTGTGCTGGACTACCTCGGGCGCTACGGGTGGAACCGCGTGGATCTGGGCGCGAGCCCGGCCGCCGCGGTGCCGGGTGACGAGCTGCGGGAGTTGATCGACGCGTCCTACGCGGCCGTGCGAGCGAAGCTGCCCCCAGCGCGACGGCCCTGACCTGGCTGGGGCGGAGCGGTTACCGGCGCACACGCGACAGAGTAGTCACCACCGCGTAGTCACCACTGCGCACGCGCGACGGAGCAGCCACCACGGAGCAGTCACGCCGGCGCGATCAGGGCCGGTGAAGCGGCGACGGCACCGGTCAGGGGCGGGACGGAGCGGGTGCGTTCTCGTCCGGCTGGAGCACGCCGAAGATGTTGCCCTCGGTGTCCTTGCAGTACGCGAGCCAGCCGACGCCCGGGACGGGGTCCTTCGCCAGCGCCATGGTGCCGCCGGCTTTGGCCACGGCGTCGATGGTGGCGTCGACGTCGGTGACCTCGATCGTGTTGATGAAGCCGGAAACCGGGGCGTCCTCGGCGGGGGCGGGGCCGCGGCGGGGGAGGAGGCCGCCGTCGATGCCTTCGCCGTCGCCGGTGGAGACGACCCAGTACGGGACCTCGCCCCACTGTTCGATCTTCCAGCCGAACACGGCGGTGTAGAAGGCGACCGCGCGCTGCGGGTCGCCGGCGTGGATTTCGAAGTGGACGGGCCGGGGCATGGCTGCCTCCTCAGACCGGGCCGACAGGGCGCGCCCGAGACTACGCCCTCGCGCCCGCCGTCACCCGGACAGCCATTCGGCCAAGATCCACAAAGGACTCACCGCACCCGCCTCACAAGCGCGGGCGGTCCGCCATGACCTGGTTCGCGTCGAAGTCCGGGAACCCGGCCGGAGCCGCAACCGAAGCCAGTGACCGCGAAGAAGCAGCCGGCAGACCGGCCCAGCGGCGGATCGTCGCGGTCGCCTCCGCGGCCTGCGCGGCCGGCAGCTGCGCGATCGTCGAGCCGTGGTTGCCGCCCGGCACGAAGTAGCGGTAGGAATCGCGCGAGCCGTACCCGAGCTCGAACGGTTCGGCGCCCCACGGGTCGTTCGAGCCGTACACGAACAGCAGCTGCCGGCCGTGCGCCTTCACCCAGAAGTCGACGTCCGGCATCGCCAGGTAATCGAAGCGCGGCAGCTTCACCGACGCGGGCACGAACGTCGACGGCACGTCGGTGCCCGGGTAGCGCAGCAGGTCGCGCAGGTAGCTGTCGTACGCCTCGGGCGAGCCGAGCTGCACCGCGGCTTGGTAGTAGTACGGCACGAACGGCTCGAGCTCCTGGTCGGAATACGTGTTGAGGCTCTCCACCTGCTCGAACCACGCCCACACGTCGGCCCCCGGTGCGCCCGGCTTCGGGATCGATGCGCAGGCCGAGGCCGGCTGGTACTGCCAGAACGCGAAATACGAGTCGATCACCGAGATCTCCAGCGACTCGTCGATCGAGCCCACCGTGGTGAACGTGTACGCCTTGTGCGCGGCGTCGGCCTTCGCCAGCTCGCCGAGCTGGTCGCGCCGCTTCAGCGCGTCTCGCTGGATCGCCTTGAGCGAAGCGCGGCACGCGGGGTCGCCGACATTCGCGAGGAAGCGGTTGTACTTGTCGATCGGGTCGATCACGTCGTTGGGCGCGACGTAGGGGATCGTGCCGTTCACGTCGTCCGGGAAGAACCGCCGGAAGTACGTGGCGGTCATCCCGCCCTTGCTCCCGCCCGTCGCGAGCCACTTGCCCGGGTAGATCTTCTTGAACGCCTGCACGGCGGCGTGCTCGTCGGCCGCGGCCTGCCAGATCGTGAGGTCGCGCGACCAATTCGCCGGCTGCGGCCGGGAAGGCGTGAAATAGCGGTACTCCATCGAAAGCTGGTTGCCGTCGACGATCCGCGTCGGCTCCGAGCGGTTCGGGGCCAGGGACACGTTGTACCCGCTGGTGAACGCGACCGTCGGCGCGGAGAAGTCGCGGTGCAGGAGCGTGTACCGCTGGTCGAACTTCGGCCCGTCCGGGTGGCGGTGGTCGGCCGGCTGTGTGAACGTCAGCTCGAAGAACCGGTAGCCCGTCGGCGCTGGGTCCTCCTTCACGACCGTGAGGCCCGGAATCGTGGCCAGCGCGGCCGTGATGTCGTCGTCGCCGGCCGCGCTCGCGACCGGCGTGAGCCCCACGGCAGCCAGCACAGCGGTGGACAAGACGGTGAGCAGCCTGCGCACGTGGTTCCCCCTCGACGGCCCCGAGATCAACTTCCGGATCCTCACAGACCCGGCCGCGCCCGGCAAGGCGCGCCATCCGGTCGGGCGCCGACTTCCGTAGGGTCGGAACTAGCGCTTCAGCACACGGTCCACATAGGACTTGACGTTCGCCAGCGACCGCTCCGACCGCCACATCCGGTCCACGTGCACGTCGTCGGCGGCGCGGTTCTCGGCGATCCGCTCGTGGTAGGGCTGGCGCAGCTGCGCCTTGGTGTGAGCGAACGCCTCGGCCGGCAGTTCGCCGAGGCGGGCGGCGAGCTCACGCGCGCGGCCGAGCACCTCTTCCGGGGCCGCCACCTCGTCGACCAGGCCGCGGGCGAGGGCGTCGTCGATGGTCAGCGTGGCGCCGCTGTACATGAGCGCGGCGAGCGGGTTCGTGCCGTACGCGCAGCGCAGGATCTCCGTCGCGGCCAGCGGGAAAGGCACGCCCACGAGCAGTTCGGTCACGCCGATGCGCCCGGGGCCGGCGGCGGCCACGCGGTGGTCGCACCCCGCGGCCAGCACCATCCCGCCCGCGATCGCGTGGCCGTTGACCGCGGCCACGAGCGGGTGCGGGAAGCCGAAGACCGCCAGCAGCGCGTCGGAGAGCTCGGGCAGGAACTCGCCGACGTAGCTCGCGCCGCCGGCGTCGATGCTGAGCAAGTCGACGCCCGCGGAGAAGATGTCGCCCGATCCGGTCAGCACCGCGGCCTTCGCGCCGTCGGCCGCCTCCTCGAGTTGGAGCACGAGCTCCCGGCAGGTGGCGGTGTCGAGGGTGTTGCCGCGGCCGTGCTCGAGCGTGAGCACGGCGACGCCGTCTTCGACTGCGAGGTGGATGGTCACGCGAGGAGACGTTACCGGCGTCCGGCCGCCCGCGCGGGGCGGCCGGACGCCGGCCGTCAGCTCGTGATATCCCTCGTCGCGAACCGGCGACCGGCCAGCAGCAGGAAGATCGTGGTGTAGATGAGCGACGACAGCACGCCGCTCGCCATGTCCGACCAGTCGATGTCGGTCGAGATCAGGTCGATCCAGGCGAACGAGAAGTGCGTGGGCAGGTAGTTGCGCAGCCCCTCGAGCGCGGTGATCTGGTCGAGGATCTGCGACAGGATCGCCACCAGCACCGTGCCGCCCACCGCGCCCAGCGGGGCGTCGGTGGAGACGCTCAGCAGCAGCGCCAGCCCGGCCACCCACGCCAGCTGCACGATGATGTACACAGTGGACAGCACGAGCGCGATCATGCTGTCGCCGAAGGTGACCGCGTCGCCCGTAGGGCTGATCGCGTCACCCGCGCCGTACCAGATCACGCCCACCAGCAGCGACACCAGCGGCAGCAGCACCAGCGCCGCGGCGGACAGCAGGCCCGACACGATCGCCTTCTGCCGCAGCAGGCGGTGCCGCGGCACCGGGATCGCCAGCAGGTACTTCAGGCTCGACCACGACGACTCGCTCGCGATCGTGTCGCCGAAGAACAGCGCCACGATCATCGGCAGCAGGAACGTGCCGGACACGAACAGCGCGAGCACCACGAAGTTCGGGGCGCTCGCCGTCGCGAGGTCCACGAACCCGCCCGAGCGGCGGTTCGGGTTCGACTGCCCGACCTCGAACGCGATCACGAGGATGAACGGCAGGATCGCCACGAACCCCAGCACCAGCTGGGTGCGCCGCCGCTTGAACTGCCGCTTCAGCTCCACGCGCAGGCGCAGCGTGCGCTCGGCGCGGTAGCCGGCGACGGCACCGTCCGGGCCGACCTCCGTCTGCTCGGCCGTCGCCAGCTCGCTCAGCTCCCGCAGGGCGGCGGGGTCGGTGTGGACCCCGCCCGAACCGTTGGTGTTGCTCATGAGTTGTCTCCGACCAGCTGCAGGAACGCGTCTTCCAGCCGGCGCCGAGGCCCGGCCTGCTCCACCGCGACACCCGCGCGCACGAGTGCCGCCACGGCCTCGGCGCGCGGCATCCCGTCGAGGTTCACGTGCACGAGGTCACCCTCGACGTCGATGTCGGTGACGCCGCCGATGCCCTTGAGCGCCGCCGCGGCCGCCGCCGGGTCGCCGACGCGGAACGTCGCCTCGCCGCTCGCGGCCGCCAGCTCGCCGACCTCGCCCGAGGCCACGAGCGTCCCGCGGTGCATCACGACCACGTGCGAACACGTCTGCTCGACCTCGGCCAGCAGATGGCTCGAGACGACGACCGTGCGCCCGGTGGCGGCGTAGCGCTGCAGGACCTCGCGCATCTGGTGGATCTGGGGCGGGTCGAGCCCGTTGGTGGGTTCGTCGAGCACCATGAGTTCCGGCAGGCCGAGCATCGCCTGCGCGATGGCGAGGCGCTGGCGCATGCCCTGGCTGTAGTTCTTCACGCGGCGGTTCACCGCGTCGCCCAGGCCTGCGATCTCGAGCGCTTGCGAGAAGTGGGCCTTCTCGGCGGGCCGGCCAGTCGCCGCCCAGTACAGCTCGAGGTTCGCCTTGCCCGACAGGTGCGGCAGGAACCCGGATCCCTCCACGAAGGATCCGATGCGCGACAGCACGGGCGCGCCGGGCGAGATCTTGTGGCCGAAGACGCGGATCTCGCCCGCGGTCGGCGTGATCAGGCCCATCAGCATGCGCAGCGTCGTCGTCTTGCCGGCGCCGTTCGGGCCGAGCAGACCGAGCACCTGGCCCGGTTCCACGCGGAAGGACAGGTCCTTCACGGCCACGAACCCGCCCGCGTACTGCTTGCGCAGCCCCGTGATCACGAGCGGCGTGCCGGCCAGGTCGGGGTCGACGTCGTGCGCGCGCCGGCGGCGGATCGCGGCGAACACCATCGCGACGATGCCCACGAGCAGAGTCACGCCGATGCCGATCAGCTGGCCCTTCGGCGCCGGCGTGCCCACCGACGTCCCGGGCACGACCGGCACGGCGAGCGACGAACCCGACGCCAGCGCGATGCGGAACACGCCCGGCGCGGTCGGCGTCGAGAACGACTGGTCCGTGGTGCCGACCACGAGACGCAGCGAGTGCGCGGCCTCGATCGGGCGCACGATGCCCGGCAGCGTCACCGTCACGTCCACCGGGGTGCCGTTCGCGGGCAGATTCGCCACGCGGAACGGCGCGACGGCGTTGGCCGGCAGCACGCGGGTGCCGTCGGGGCCGACGTCGTAGAGCTTGGCGAACAGCACCGCCTCCGGCAGCGGGTGTGCCGGGTCGGTCGCGACCCGCAGCCGCACGGTGCTGGAACCCGCGATCAGGACCTGGCTGTCGAACGGCGCGCTGCGGAACTGCGCGGCCTGACCCGGCGGGTCGGTGCTGAACAACGGTGCGAGCCGCGACGAACCCGCCGCCAGCCCGTTGAGACCGGGGATGCCGCTCACGGCAGCGGGGTTGGCGCCCGCGGGCCGCACGGCGGGCTGCGGCGGACCGGCGAGCGCGACCTGGCGGCGTTCGGTGCCCGTGCCGGCGAGGCCCGGGTACGCGTCGGCGCTGACCGTCCGCACGGACGGCGCGCCGTTGGCCCGCAGCGTGCCCTGCACGTCGTAGCTGAAGCCGGTGCCCGGGTCGCCGTCGCCCGTCAGCGCCGACCACAGGAAGTCGCCGATCTTCGCCCGCAGCTGCGGGCCGGGGACGCCGCCGTCGTGGCCGCCGGTGTACCAGATGGTGCGGACCTTGCCGCCCGCCGCGGCGATCTGCCGCGCGGTGGCGTCGGACTGGTCCAGACCGAACAGCGTGTCGCTCTCACCCTGCACGAGCAGCGTCGGCACGGTGATCTTGTCCGTCACGGACACGGGCGAGACGCGGTGCAGCAGCGCGACGGTCTGCGCGCTCACCTTCCCGGTGGTCGCCAGCTCCGTGTACGCCTGGCAGACCTGGGCGGTGAACCGGCCGCACGGGTCCGCGGCCGGCGCCTGACGCGGCTGGGCCTGTCCGGCGACCGGGGCGGTGGCCGCCTGCGGATCGGTGCCGCCGCCGGTGCCTCCGGTGCCGCCGACCGAGCCGCCGTTGTCGTCGGTCTCCTGCCCGGCCTCGGGAGCCTCGGCCGAGGAGGACGCACCCGCACTCGGCGCGCCCGAACCGGAGGAGAAGAAGATGCCCGCCCAGCTCTTCTTGAACACGCCGTCGGGCGCGAACTCGCCCGCCGCCGGGGTCTTCGCCGCGGGCGGCGCGGTGGCGCCGGCGTTGGGGATCAGGCCCTGGGCCAGGTCGTTGTAGGTGATCACCGGGGCGACGGCGGCCACGCGCTTGTCGGTGCCGGCGAGCAACAGCGACAGCGCGCCGCCGTAGGACGCGCCGGTGACGGCGATCTCCGGCGCGCCGCCCGCGCGGGTGGCGACGTCGTGGGTCGCGACGAGGTGGTCGATGAGCCGGCTCGCGTCGGCGACCTCCGCGTCGGGGTCGTTGAGGCCGATCTTGCCCGTGCTGCGGCCGAAACCGCGCGCCGACCAGGTCAGCACGACGAACCCGCGCTCGGCCAGCTCGCGGGCCTGGGGGTCCACGCTGGACTTGTCGCCGCCGAAACCGTGGGCCAGGAGCACGGCGGGGGCGGGCGTCTTCTCGGGGTAGTAGGTGGTGGTGTCGATGCGGACCTGCTCGGCCGAGCCGGGCGCGGCCGGCATCTGCAGGAAGGCGTCCTGGGTCCGGACGGGCGAGGGCTGCGAGCCGCTCGTGGTCCAGACGGCCACGACGGCGGCGACGACCACCACGACCGCGGCCAGCGCGGTCAGCCGGGCACCGCGCGTGCGCGGCAACGGGATTCGGGGCACGTGCTGACGTTATTTGAGCTTCGCTGAGAGCCGCGCGCGGGGCTCACACGGATCAGACATCTTTTTCACGCGAGCACAGGTGATCTTCGGTTCGGTGACGGAGGTAACACCGCCGGTTCGGTGACGAGGGCAACCTCCGCTGGCGTTCGCGCGCCGTAACCGGCAAACTGGACGGACTGTGAGGGGAGTATTCCTTCGCGGCGGTGTCGTCAGCACGGTCGCCTCGTCATACACAGTGGCGTGGCCCCCGGCACCGTCGGCCGGTAGAAAGGAACCGGCGGAAGAGACCTCCGGTTAGTTGCTGCTACGCGCTATCCGGAGGTATGTGTTGTGATGACTGTTCCCTTGTGGTTGTGGATCGCGACGGTCGGTGGCCTGCTGGCCCTGATCGCACTCGATCTGGTGATCGTCGACCACAAGCCCCACGCGATCAAACCGGCCGAGGCCGCGCGCTGGGTGATCTTCTACATCGCCTGTGCCGTCGTGTTCGGCATCGGGGTCTGGGTCTTCGCCGGGCACGACCCGGGCGTCGAATTCTTCACCGGGTACATCACCGAGTACTCGCTGAGCGTCGACAACCTGTTCATCTTCATGATCATCATGGCGTCGTTCAAGGTGCCGGCCATCCACCAGCACCGCGTGCTGCTCGTGGGCATCCTGCTCGCGCTCGCGATGCGCAGTGTGTTCATCGCGGTGGGCGCGGCGCTGATCGCGCAGTTCGTGTGGGTGTTCTTCCTCTTCGGCGCGGTGCTGATCTGGACCGCGATCAGCATGCTGCGCAAGAAGGACGAGGAAGAGGAGTACCACGAGAACGCCGTGACCCGCTGGGTCCGCAAGATCTTCCCGGTCACCGACGACTTCCACGGCCACAAGTACACGGTCAAGGTCGACGGCAAGCGGATGATCACGCCGATGCTCGTGGTGATCGTCGCCATCGGCTCGGCCGACCTGCTGTTCGCGGTGGACTCGATCCCGGCCATCTTCGGGATCACCCAGGAGGCGTTCCTGGTGTTCACCGCCAACGCGTTCGCGCTGATGGGCCTGCGTCAGCTGTACTTCCTGCTCGGCGGGCTCGTCGAGAAGCTGGTGTACCTGTCCTACGGCCTCGCAGTGATCCTCGCTTTCATCGGCGCGAAGCTCGTGGTGCACGCGCTGCACGAGTACCACGTGGCGCCCGACTGGCTGGACATCAACAACTGGATGTCCCTCGGCGTGATCGTGGTCGTGCTGGCGATCACCACCGTGGCGAGCCTCGCCAAGGCGAAGAAGGACGAACGGGCGCGCGTACCGACGGAATAAGTCTTTCGCTTTGCTAATGATCCGGTACGGTCGTCGGCATGCGACCAGCCGACATCGAAGCCCTCGTCGTCCCCGGCCGCCCCGTACTCCGGGGTGACCTGCTTCTGACCGCGGTCAAGCACCCCGACCTCGAGTCCAACGCCAACCACAGCGCGCTGCGGCGGGTGGGACTCGGGGGAGGGGATACCGCTTGGACCCAAGGCCCGCACGACGCGGCCCCGGCGATCTCGCCCGACGGGCGCTGGGTCGCGTTCCTGCGGGCCGGCGACGGCGAAGGCGCGGACGGCAGCGCGCAGGTGCACGTGATGCCGGCCGCGGGCGGCGAGGCCAAGCGGCTGACGTCGCTGCACCTGGGCGCCGACGCGCCGGTGTGGGCGCCGAACTCGCGGCGGCTCGCGTTCACCGCGCGCGTGCCGGAGGCGGGCCGCTACGGCACCGAGGACGCCGACGGCGAGAAGTCGGAGCCGCCCGCCGAGGCGCCGCGCCGGATCACGCGGTTCGACTACCGCATCGACGACATCGGGTTCCTGCGCGACCGCGCGAAGCGGCTGTTCGTGTTCGACGCCGTCGCCGCTCTGGACTCGACCGCGCCGCCCGAGCTCGAGCCGATCTCGCCGGTCACCTACGACGTCGACGGCCCCGCGTGGACGCCCGACGGCGAGCGCGTGGTCGTGGTGGTGCCGCAGGACTGGGACCGCGTGGAGACGCACTACAGCGACCTGGTGGCGTTCCCGGCCGCCGGCGGCGAGCCCGAGATCGTCGTGTCGTGCCACGGTTCCGCGGACCAGCCCGTGTTCGCGTCCGACGGCACGCTGTACTTCTACGGTCTGTCCTACGAGGACGGCCACCGCGAGGCCTGCAACACCGGCCTGTACGCCGCCACGATCGGCACCGGCGGTCCCGCGAAGGCGCGGCGGCTGACCGACATCGAGACCGTCGACGTGGAGAGCGGCTCCGGGCCCGCCATTCCCGTGAACGGCGAGGTGCTCGTGGCCGTGCGCAACCGCGGCGCCGTGGAGCTGCGCGCGGTCCCGGCTTCCGCCGAGGCGGCCGTGCTGGCCGACCTGCGCGTGCTGCACGACGGCCACGTGGTGGTCCGCGGGTTCGCGGCCGACGGAGACACGATCGTCGCCGTGGTCGCCACACCGGAGACCTCGGGCGATGTGGTCGTGCTCGACGCCGGCGGCCCGCGCGTACTCACCGACTACTCAAAGCCGTTGCGGGACAAGGGGTTGCGCCCCGTCGAGGAGCTCACCACGACCTCGCCCGACGGCCACCCCGTGCACGGCTGGCTCGTGCTGCCCGAGGGCGAGGGCCCGCACCCGGTGCTGCGGGTCGTGCACGGCGGGCCGTTCGCGCAGCAGGACTGGGCCGTGTTCGACGAGGCCCAGGTCTATGCCGCGGCCGGCTACGCCGTGGTGCTCGGCAACCCGCGCGGTTCGGCGGGCTACGGGCAGGGCCACGGCCGCGCGATCACCTTCGGGTTCGGCACGGTCGACGTCGACGACGTGCTCGCGCTGCTGGACAAGGCGCTGGAGCGGCCCGACCTCGACTCCTCACGCGTCGGCATCATGGGCGGTTCGTACGGCGGGTTCATGACCAGCTGGGTCGCCTCGCACCACCCGGAGCGGTTCAAGGCGGCGTGGAGCGAGCGCGCGGTGAACGCGTGGGACTCGATGGTCGGCAGCTCCGACATCGGCTACTTCTTCGTCGACTCCTACATCGGCACCGACCCGGAGGTGCTGCGCGACCGCAGCCCGCTGACCTACGCGGCCGACATCACCATCCCGTTCGCGGTCGTGCACTCCGAGCAGGACTGGCGTTGCCCGCTGGAGCAGGCGCAGCGCATGTTCGTGGCGCTGCGCCGCGCGGGTGCCGACGCGGAGTTCCTGCTGTTCCCGGGCGAAGGCCACGAGCTGTCGCGCGCGGGGCGCCCGCGCCACCGCGTGCAGCGCTTCGACGCGGTACTGGAGTGGTGGTCGCGCCACCTGGGCTGAGTGCTCAGTTGAGGAGCGTGTAGTTCAGCTCTTCGCAGACCCGGCCGAGCGGGACGTCGAGCCCCGGGTGGTCCAGCGGCAGCAGGACATCCGGGGCGATCGGCAGCGCGGCGCCCGCCGGCGGGTCCCACAGGCACACGGCCGGGTCGCCGGAGTCCATCGACGAGCGGTACCAGAGACCGTCGAGGTCGGGCAGCGCGCTGCGGATCGCGCGCGCCCAGGCCTGGGTGATCTTCTTCGGCCCGCTGGAGATCTCCTGCGACGCGCCCACGCGCGTGGGCCACAGCCCGGTGAGGTCGAGCAGTCGCAACGGGCGCATCGGGCGCACGACCACGAGCCGCGGCCCGCGCGTCTTGCGGTCGACCGTCGAGCTTGTCTGGAACACCTCGGCGACGCTCGTGCGCACGGTCAGGCCGAAGTACAGCACGCCGTTGCCGGGGTCGGTCACGGGCTGGCCGCCGCGGCCGGGTGGCTGCTGGTCGAACCGGCCGTGCGGGAGCGGGCCGGTGTAGCGGAACGAGTTCCACTGCTGCGGGTGGTTGCCGTGCGCGGTGAAGATGCGGACCAGCCTGGTCTCGGGCTGCACCGCCACCACGTCGTGGGCGCGGTCCAGCTCCTTGACCAGCACGGATCGCGCGGGCGGCAGAGGGAGCCGGGCCATGCGTCGGGGGTCGTCCGTCCTGTGTCGGTGATCTTGGGCGTCGGGTCAGCCTAGAACGGCGAGCCGAGCGTGGCGACGAGGCGCGCGACCTGCTCGGGATCACCACCCGAGAGGAGCCACTGGCGCGGGGTCGCGGGCCGGTCGCTGATCACCAGGTCGTCCTGCGGGGTGTTCATGAACGCGGCGACGACGAGCGCGGGCTGGTCCTCGGGGATCGCGCGCAGCACCGCCTCGAGGCCGGGCAGCACGCCGGAGCCGTTGAACTGCCACGACGGCAGCCGCCAGCCCTGGTCCTTCCAGCCCGTGAGCCGGCCTTCCTTGAGGCGGTGGCGGATGCGGCTGTCGTCGATCTTCAGCGCCTTCGCGGCCTGGGTGACGGTGAGCGCCGAGTCGGCGAGCACGGCGTGGGCGGCCACGGTGCGCGCGCGGAAATCGGGCTCGTCGTCGCCGTGGGGCGTGAGGTCGAGCCCCACGTCCGCCAGCGCGGCCTGCTGGTCGGGCGAGAAGTAGTGCGACGGGTCCGGATTCGGCGGCGACAGCCTGCGCGCCGCGTCCTCGACGAGCGTGAGGAACTCGGTGGCGTCGGCCTTGAGCCCCGCCTTGGCGAGGACGTTCTCGAGCGCGACTGACATGCGCTCAGAGTAGCTCGCGTGTGCGGGTTCGTGCGGTTCAGCACCGGATTTGTGGGTGAATTCACCAGAGATCGACACGCGGCGCGCAGAACCCAACACGAGGTGTAGGCGATTTCGCGTCAGTCTGCCCGGCCGGTGGTCGTGCTGTCCAGGCTTTCGTGCCCTTGACACTCCGCCGTGGCCCCTTTACGTTCGGTTGGTAATCGATTTCCCGCCTCGTGCTGTTGCGGGCTCCGGTGGTTTCGGCCGCCGGTGCTGGGGGGACAGGGGGTGGGACGTGCCTGGTGGACCGGTACTGGCCGGTCCACCAGGCACGTCGTCTTTTCAGGGTTTTCCGCGCAGTTTCACGTCGGCGTGGACGCAATTCCGGGTGGTGGGCGCGAATTGCGCGACGTGAATTCCGTGCGCCTCAGCGGCGGGAGCTCTGCCGTTCGATGAGCCGCGCTTCCAGTGTCGTCGTGGTGGGGCGGCGGGTGCTGTCGGTGATGCGGGCGAGCAGGAGCTGCGCGGCGACCCGGCCGACTTCGTAGGCGGGCTGCGCGACAACCGTCAGCGGCGGGTCGATCAGGGTCGTCCAGGGGGCGTCGTCGAAGGAGACGATGCCGACGTCGCGGCCGGGGCGCACGCCGCGGCTCGCGAGGGTTTCCAGGACGCCGATCGTCATGGTGCTGTTGGCCACCAGCAGCGCGTCCGGGGGTTCGGGCAGTTCGAGCAGCTCGGTGGCGGCCACCCGCGCGCCCTCGGCGCGGTACTCGGCGCGGCGGAAGAGCGCGTTCTCCTCGCCGACGGCGTCGAGGTAGCCGGCGAGGCGGTCATCGGCCGTACGGACGCCGGCGGGACCCGTCAGGCACGCGATGCGGCGGTAGCCGCCGGCCACGAGGTGGCGGGTCGCGTCGCGCGCGGCGCGGCGGGTGTCCACGAGGACCTGGTCGCCGTCCGGGCCGGTGAGCGGCCGGTCGACCGCGACCACGGGCGTGCCCTGGCGGCGCAGGCGGTCGACGTTGGTGGAGCGGCCCGTGGGGGAGAGCACGACGCCGGCGACGCGTTCCTGGAGCGCGACGTCGATGTAGCGGCGCTCCTTGTCCTCGTTCTCGTCTGAGTTGCACAGCACCACGGAGTAGCCCGACACCTGTGCGAGGTCCTCGACGCCGCGCGCGATCGCCGTGAAGAACGGGTTCTCGACGTCGGAGATGATCAGCGCCAGCACGGCCGTCTCCTGGCGGCGCAGGTTCCGGGCCAGGCCGTTGGGGTGGTAGCCCAGTTCCTCGGCCGCCACGAGCACCCGCGCGGCGAGCTCCGGGTCCACTGTGGACTTGCCGTTGAGGGCCCGGGACACCGTGGCGGTGGAGACGCCGGCGCGCGCGGCGACGTCGCTGATCGTGGCCACCGTGACCTCCTCCGGCCGTCCTTGACACCCTCGTCCCCCGAAGAATAGCGTCCCGGGTAATCGTTTACCGTCCGCATACGGGGAGTCGCGGTGGATCCGGGCCTGCTGCTCGGCATCGACATCGGCACGTCCAGCTCGAAGGGCGTCCTCGTCGGTGCCGACGGGACGATACTGGCGCGCGCCGGCCGCGCGCACACCACCTCCCGTCCACGGCCCGGGTGGTTCGAGCACGACGCGGAAACGGTGTGGTGGGCCGACTTCATCGCGCTCGTGCGCGAGCTCGCCGCGGCGGCGGGCGACCGGCCGCTCGCCGGGCTGGCCGTGAGCGGCATCGGGCCGGTGCTGCTGCCCGCCGACGCCGACGGCCGGCCCCTGCGCCCGGCGATCCTCTACGGCGTCGACACGCGCGCGGGCACGGAGATCGCCGAGCTCACGGCGGAGCTGGGTGAAGGGTCCATTGTGGAGCGCGGTGGCAGTGCACTGTCCAGCCAGGCTGTGGGACCCAAGTGGCGCTGGCTGTTCCGGCACGAGCCCGAGGTCGCGGAACGCGCCGAACTGTTCCTCATGGCAAGCTCGTACCTCGTGCTGCGGCTCACCGGCGAGTACGTGCTCGACCACCACTCGGCGAGCCAGTGCGACCCGATGTACGACCTGCGCGCCGGTGCGTGGGCCGAGGACTGGGCCCGGCTGGTCGCGCCCGGCGTGCGGCTGCCGCGGCTGGCGTGGCCGACGGAAGTGGCCGGCACGGTTTCCGCGTCGGCGGCTGCGGCGACCGGGCTGCCCGCGGGCCTGCCCGTCACGTGCGGCACGGTCGACGCGTGGGCCGAGGCGGCGAGCGCCGGCGTGCGGGCGCCCGGCGACACGATGCTCATGTACGGCACCACGATGTTCCTCGTGCAGACCGCCGCCGAGCCGCGTCCGGTGCCGGGCCTGTGGGCCACGCGCGGTGCGTTCGAAGGCACGTACTCGCTGGCCGCCGGCATGGCCACGTCCGGCGCGATCACCGACTGGCTGCGCGACCTCGTCGGCGGTGAGTTCGCCGACTTGGTCGCCGAGGCGGGCGACGTGCCCGCCGGGAGCCGCGGACTGCTGATGCTGCCGTACTTCGCCGGCGAACGCACCCCGGTGCCGGACCCGGCCGCGCGCGGGGTGCTCGCCGGGCTGACGCTGTTGCACACCAGGGCCGACCTCTACCGCGCCGCACTGGAAGGCACCGCGTACGGCGTGCGGCACAACCTGGAGACGATGGGTTCCGCCGAAGGCCGCCGCCTCGTCGCGGTCGGCGGCGGCACGCAGGGTCGCGTGTGGACGCACATCGTGAGCGACGTGACGCGCGCCGAGCAGCACGTGCCCACCGAAACGATCGGCGCGGCTTTCGGGGACGCGTTGCTGGCCGCGTTCGCCGTGGGGCTGGAGCCGGACATCGACGCGTGGAACCCGGTCGCGACCGTCGTGCGGCCCGACCCCGCGCGGGCCGACGTCTACGACGAGTTCTACGCCCGCTACCGCGCCCTGTACCCCGCGACGGTCGACATCGTGCACTTCCTTGCCGCGCAACAGGAACGCGCGGCTCAGGCTCCGGTGAAGTAGGCGCTCGGCGTGAGGCCGGTCAGCGCCCGGCACTCCCGCGACAGGTGGGCCTGGTCGGCGTACCCGGCGCCGGCCGCGAGGCCGGCCAGCCCGGGCGCACGCGGCGCGAGGGCGATGGCGCGTTGCAACCGCAGCACGCGCAGGTAGGTCGCGGGTCCATAGCCGACGGCGACGGTGAAGCGCCGCCGCAACTGCCGTTCACCCACGGCCGTCGCCGGAGTGCCCACGCGGGCCGGCGCGGTGTGCAGGTGCGACAGCAGCGCGGCCACGGCCGGGTCGGGGTCGGCCTCCCGGCCGGCCACGACGTCGGTGAGGCAACGCGCACCGCTGAGTACCGCGTCGGTCAGCAGCTCCCCGCGGCGGCCCCACACCTCGGCCAGCGGGAGCCGGCGGTCGCGCAGCTCGTCGGCCGCCACGCCGAGCACGGCGGGTGCCGCGCCGGGGTGGAAGCGCAGGCCGTGCAGCGTGGCGCCGGGCGAGGTGCTCGACGACCATGCCTCGGTGTCCGGGCCCGCGACGAAGACCTCGCCGTCGCCGGCGACGAGGTCGACGCAGCCGTCGGGCACGATCCGCTTCGGGCCCGCCGGGACCGACCGCCATAGGCAGCGGACCACGGCGCGCACCGGCTCGGGCGCGAGCGTCTCCGAGTACACCCCCTGATCATCCCCTCCGGGTACGACAGAATGCGACCCATGACCCCGATCGACGCGCTCGCCTGGGTCCACGTCCGCGACCGGCGGCTGCTGTCGGTGCGCACGCGCGGCAAGGCGAAGTTCTACCTGCCGGGCGGCAAACGCGAGCCGGGCGAGGGCGACGTCGCGGGGCTGTGCCGCGAGATCCGCGAAGAACTGGGCGTCGAGCTCGACCCGCTGACCTTCCGCTTCTTCGCGCTGCTCGACGAGCAGGCCGACGGGTTCGCCGACGGCCGCCGCGTGCGCATGATCTGCTACACGGCCGAACACACGGGCGAGCCGGAGCCGTCGGCCGAGATCGCCGAGGCGGCGTGGCTGGGCTCCGCCGACGCCGCAGTGTGTCCGCCCGCCGGGCAGCGTGTGCTGCGGATGCTGGCAGAGCAGGGCGTCGTGGAATGACTCTCCGTGACCGGATATCACGACGGTGTTATCGGCATCGTCCGTGGTGACCACACCGGTGACTGGCCCACGGGGGCACCCGAAAGGGTGAAGTTTCACCAACTTCGCGCGGTTGGCTAACGCCGAGTGACGTTCGGACGAGAACCAGACGTCGTACTCGTCAGAAGTGCGCTGGAACGAGAGAAGACCTCTCCATGAGTGTTCCTGCCGCGACCCCTCCGGCATCGCCGCCGGGTGCGGGTGGTCCGGGCCGGCTCAAGCCGCTCGGCAGCGTGGTCGTCGTGGTCGGCGTCATCGCCGTCGCGATCGCTGTGGCCTCGTACGTCACGCCCAAAGCGGCGCCGACGGCCGGCGAACCCGGCCAGGTGTCCCCGACCGAGGTCGCGCAGGCCGAGCCCGTGGCCGTCCAGAACGTCACCCGCACCATCGTCTACTCGCTCGAGGGCGAAGGCGGCGCCCGCAACCTCACCTACGTCGCGGCCGACGCGGGCCTCGAGCAGCAGACCGCGGTCACCACGCCGTGGTCGGTCGCCGTCACGCGCACCGCGCCGGCCGGTGAAGCCGAGTTCGCGAGCCTTGCCGCGCAGAGCGCCGGGCCGGGCGGGTTGACCTGCCGCATCACCGTGGACGGCACCGTCGTCGCCGAGAAGTCGGTGTCGGAGGAGGGCGCGCAGCTCAGCTGCACCGCGTGAACCACGGCGTGAGCCTCGGACAAGCCGTTCCTGGGGCAGGATCACAGTCGTGAACGGTGCGATCGGGTTCGGGCCCGCCCTGGTGATCGTCCTGGCGGTGCTGACGCTGGCGGGGGCCGGGGTGGTGCGCTTCGGCGGGCTGGGTCAGGGCCGGGCAGTGCTGCTGGCGGCGGTCCGCGCGGTCGCGCAGCTCGCGCTCGTGTCCCTGGTGATCACGCTGATCCTGCGGTCGGGCTGGCTCACCGGCCTGTTCGTGCTGCTGATGTTCGCGATCGCGGCGGTCACGTCGGCTTCTCGCATCGGCGTGCCACGCCGGATTGGCTGGGTGGCGCTGGCACTGGCCTCGGGCGTCGCGCCCGTGCTGGCCCTGGTACTCGCTTCGGGAGTGGTGCCGCCGGAACCGATCACGGTCGTCCCGATCGCCGGCATCGTGATCGGCGGGACGATGACCGCCACGTCGCAGTCGGCGCGCCGCGCGCTCGACGAGCTCGCCCTGCGCCACGGCGAGTACGAAGCCGCGCTGGCACTGGGTTTCCTGCCCCGGCTGGCCGCGCTGGAGATCTGCCGTCCCTCGGCCGGGCAGGCGCTGATCCCGGCGCTCGACCAGACGCGCACGGTCGGGCTGGTGACGCTGCCGGGTGCGTACGTCGGTCTGCTGCTCGGCGGTGCGGGCCCGATCCAGGCGGGTATCGCGCAGGCGCTCGTGCTGATCGGGCTGCTGGCCGCGGAGTCCGTGGCCGTGCTGACGACGGTGCAGCTCGTCGCGGCGGGGTTCATCCGCCGCGACGAGCCGGTGCGCCGCCGGTGGATCTTCGCGTGGGTGCCGTGGCGTCAGCCGAGCGGCGCCGCCAGGTGAGCGGTGTCGTTGAAGCGCCGCACGAGCCAGCGGTCGCCCTGCACCACGAGGTGGGAGATGGACCCGTTGTCCGCGCCCAGGAACGCGAAGCGGTCGACCGCGCGGCTCGCCTGCGCGAAGACTTCGCCGATCACGCCGCCGTGGGTGAACACCGCGACGCGGCGGTCGGGGTTGGCCGCGGCGATCCGCATGAGCGCCCGGCGGATGCGCCGGCCGAACGCCTCGTCGGACTCCGCGCCCGGGATCACCGCCCAGCGCTGCTCGGTCCAGAGCCGATCGACGATCGGGTGGCCTTCGGTCGTGTACTGGCGGAAGAGCCCGTTCTCCCAGTCGCCCAAGTGGATTTCGCGCAGCTCGGGCACGACCTCGGGCGTGAGGCCCAGCTTTTCGGCGAGCGGCGCGGCGGTCTGCACCGTGCGCCGCAGCGTGGTGACGTAGAGCGCTTCGATGCGCTCGCCGACGAGCCGTTCGCCGATGCGGAGGGCGTGGTCGCGGCCTTCGGGCGCGAGGTCGGGGTCGGCCTGGCCGTCGACGAGGTCGAACGGTGCGCTGATCCGCGCGGGCGCGGATTCTCCGTGGCGCACCAAGAAGATCTCGGTCGCTCCCGGCTGGGGGCTGAACCGGTGCTGGCGGTATTCGACTTCCTGCTCGGGCGTGCTCATGGCCCCGACCCTATCCGGGCCGGGTTGCGAGCCGGGGTCCTCAGCCCAGCTGTTTGTCCACGAAACACCACCGCCACGTCTCACCCGGTTCGAAGCTGCGCATGACGGGGTGGCGCTCGTCGTGGAAGTGGCGCGTCGCGTGCTTGCGCGGCGAGGAGTCGCAGCACGCGACGTTGCCGCACTTGACGCACATGCGCAGGTGTACCCAGGTGGTGCCTTCCGCGATGCACGCGGCGCAGACGTCTTGCGAGCTCGGGTCCACGTCGCGCCACGGGTGCGCCAAATGCTTGCACGAGCGCGCCGTGACGGCCGGCGTGCTCAGCTCGCGCTCGACGGCCGGGGCTTCTTCTTCGACGCGGTCGAGCAGTGACTCCTCGATGTCGAGGTGGGCCAGCACGCGGCGTAGGACGGTGTCGTCGGCCATGCCGTTGTCGCGCGCCAGCAGGAACTGCTCACGGTCGACCTCCAGCAGCTGCAGGCGCAGCCGCCGGTAGGCATCGCTCGGGGTCTCGGCGAGCGCGCTCTGGCGGCCGAGCTGCTCCCACGCCGAGTCGGCGCGGTACTGCAGGCGGTCGCGCAGCCGTTCGATGATGTCCGGCGGGTCGTCCGGGGTGCTGATCTCCTCGAGCTTCGCGAGCGAGGCGCGGGTCATGTCGTTGACCACGGCGGCTTCCTGCAGCGCGTCCTCAGCCGGGTCGGGCCGGGGCAGGCGCAGGCGGCGGATCAGGGTCGGCAGTGTCATGCCCTGCACCACGAGCGTGCCGGCCACGACCACGAACGCGGCCAGCACCAGCACGGCGCGCTGTGGGGTGTCGGCCGGGAGCACGAACGCCGCGGCGAGCGTGACCACGCCCCGCATGCCGGCCCACGCGATCACCGCGGAGTAGCGCCAGGGCCAGATCTTCGGCTTCTTGACGAAGCGCGCGGTGAGGCGCTTCTGCACGCCGATGCCGATCAGCCACAGCAAGCGCGTGAGGATTACCGTGCCGAGCACGGCGGCGCAGATGCCGACGAGCTCCCACACCGACAGGCCTGTCTTGGAGACCTCGATGAGGATTCCGCGGAGCTGCAGGCCGATCAGCAGGAAGACCATGTTCTCCAGCAGGAACTGCACCGTCTGCCAGTTGAGCCGCGACGCGAGCCGCGTGGAGCCCGAGAGAATGCGCGGCGACTCGTGGCCCAGCATCAGGCCGCAGACGACCACCGCGAGCACGCCGGAACCGTGCGCGACCTCGGCCAGGAGGTAGGCGACGAACGGCACGGCGAACGAGAGCGCCGTGTCCGTGACCGGTTCCTCCAGGCGCTTGCGCAGCTGGGTCGCGACCAGGCCGACCAGGAGGCCGACCACGATTCCGCCGAACGCGGCGAGCAGGAAGTCGAGCCCGACCTGCCACAGGCTGATCGACCCGGCGATGGCCGCGATCGCGGTGCGCAGGGTGACCAGCGCGGCCGCGTCGTTGAACAGGCTCTCGCCCTCCAGCAGCCGCACGAGCTTGCGCGGCATACCGACCCTGCGCGCGACCACGCTCGCGGCCACCGCGTCGGGCGGCGCGACCACCGCGCCGAGCGCGATCCCCGCGGCGAGCGGCAGGCCGGGCACGACGGCCCAGGCGACCACACCGACGCCGAACGCGGTGAACACGACCAGCCCCACCGACAGCACGAGGATCGGCCCGCGCAGCTTGTTGAACGCGACCAACGACGTCTGGATCGAGGCCGAGTACAGCAGCGGGGGCAGCAGCCCGATCAGCACGACCTCGGGGTCGAGCTGGTAGTCGGGCAGGCTCGGGATGAACGACGCCGCGACCCCCACCGCGACCAGACACAGGGGCGCCGACCAGTCCAGCCGCCGCGCGATGACCGTGACGACGAGGACCGTCACGACCAGACCCACCAATTCCGCCGCGATGTGCACGGGGTAATCATGACCCGCGCGTGGCCGCGGCCGCTCGTGGGACACCGAACTCGCCACCGGCGTGGTCACTAGGCTGGCTCGCGTGACGACGGTGGAGACGCGAGCCGGTGCGGTGCGTGGCGAAATGCGCGACGGGGTCGGGTATTTCCTGGGTGTGCCCTACGCCGAGCCGCCCGTGGGTCCGCTGCGGTTCCGGCCGCCGCGGCCGGTTGGAAACTGGACCGGAGTCCGCGACGCGACGCGGTTCGCCGCGCGGGCTCCGCAGCCGGAGGTGACCGGGCGCGGGTTCACCGGCGAGGAGGACTGCCTGCACGTCAACGTCTACGCGCCGGTCTCACCCGGGCCGTACCCCGTGCTGGTGTGGATCCACGGTGGTGGCGGGGTGATGGGCTCGCCGCACCAGTTCGACGCGTCGGCGTACGCGCGCCGCGGCGTGGTCGTGGTGACCGTCGGCTATCGCCTCGGGGTGCTGGGCATGCTGCGGCTGCCCGGCGTGTCCGAGGGCAATCTTTCACTGCACGACCAGGTGCTCGCGCTGGAATGGGTGCGCGACAACGTGGCGGCGTTCGGCGGCGACCCGGACCGGGTCACGCTCGCCGGACAGTCGAACGGCGGGCGCACGGTCGGCACGTTGCTGGCCGTGCCGCGGACGCGGGGGCTTTTCCACCAGGCGATCGTGCAGAGCGGCACGGGCGTCGGCTCGGTCGTGCACATGCCGGCCGAGGGTGAGGCTGTGGCGGCGGCGCTGCTGGCCGACCTCGGCGTGTCCGCGGGCGAGCTCGCCACGCTGCCGGTGACGCGGATCGTCGAGGCGCAGCAACGGGTCGCGGCCGCTTCGGGGAAGCTCGTGACCTACCGCGTGATCGTGGACGGAGATCTGCTGCCCCGGTACCCGGGTGAAGCTGTGGCCGACGGGGCCGCGCGCGACGTCCGGGTCCTCACCGGCACGACGGCCGATGAGCAGGACCTGTTCTCCTGGCTGCAGACCGGGCGCGCGAAGCTGCTCGGCACCGGCTCGACGATGCTCGACGACGAGACGATCGCCAAGGGCGTCGCCGCCTACCGCGAGCTGCTGCCGGACTGGCCCGAGGACCAGTTGCGCAACCGCGTGCGGACGGCCGGCGACTGGTGGCTGCCCGCCATCCGGCTGGCGGAGGCGCAGCACGCCGCCGGCGGTACCGCGTGGATGTACCGCCTCGACTGGCGGATCGCGCCGCGCGGCAAGGGGCTCGGCGCCGTGCACGGGCTCGACCTGCCGCTGATGTTCGACGACATCGGCAACAAGAACTGGCGCTTCCTGTTCGCGCTGGCGAAACCGGATCCGGCTCGGCTGCAGGCGATGGCGACGCAGATGTTCGACGTGTGGGTCCGCTTCGTCGCGACGGGCGACCCGGGCTGGGCGCCGTACGAGCCTCGCGCACGGATCACGCGGCTGTTCGACGACGTGAGCCAGACCGTGTCCGATCCGGACGCCGGGCAGCGCCGGCTGTGGGATTCCCTCTGAAACCGGGTCAGAGCGCAGTTCTAGAGGGCACTGACGTAGAACCATTGGCCGGCTTCGCGGACGAAGCGGCTGTTCTCGTGCAGCGTGTCTTCGTTGCCGCGGAAGCGGTAGTGCGCGCGGAACTCGACGGTGCCCTCGTTCTGCAGCAGCCCGCCGCCCGTGCCGCCGAGGATGTCGAGGCCGGTCCACTTCTGGCCGTCGTCGAGGCGCAGCCGCTTCGGGCGGGTGTCCGGGTGCCAGGTCGCCAGCAGGTACGCGGCATCGGCAACGGCGAACGCGCTGTAGCGCGAGCGCATGAGCAACTCGGCGGTCGGCGCGGCCTGGCGGCCGTCGTGGAAGCGGCCGCAGCACTCGGCGTAGGCCTGCGGCAAGCCGCAGGGGCAGCGTGGGTCAGCCGCGGGCACGTTTGACCCCTGCCTGGGCGGACTCCTGCGCGCCCTTCACCGCCAGCCGGTCGGCGCGCTCGTTCTCGGGCAGGCCGGCGTGGCCCTTGACCCACAGCCACTCGACCTCGTGGCGTTCGCCCGCGGCGTCGAGGCGCTGCCACAGGTCGGCGTTTTTCACAGGCTGCTTCGCCGCGGTCTGCCAGCCGTTCTTCTTCCAGCGCGGCATCCACTGCATCACGCCGTTGCGGACGTAGGTGCTGTCGGTGTAGATCCGCACGACCGAGGGGCGCGTGAGGCTTTCCAGCGCGCGGATCGGCGCCATCAGCTCCATGCGGTTGTTGGTGGTCACGGTGTCCTCGCCGCCGTAGAGCTCGCGCTCGTGGCGGCCGTAGCGCAGGAAGGCGCCCCAGCCGCCCGGGCCGGGGTTGCCGCTGCACGCTCCGTCGGTGTAGATCTCCACGGCCTCTTCGCTCACGCAGCGACCCTACCGAGCGCGTCAGGAGAAGTGGCGGAGGCTCGGCCAGAGTGCCGACCACGCGGCCGTGGTCCCGGTGCACAGGGCGACCGGGGTGCCCTGCTCGTCGTTGTCGATCCCGGTGTCCTGCACGGCGACCTGGCGGCAGCCGGTGAACGCGCGGGCCGGGCGGTCGAACGTGCCGACGAGCACCACGGCCCCGTCCATCCGGTCGGGCGGCGGGCCCCAGTCTGCGTAGGACATGTGGCCCGAGTAAGGCGCGGGCAAGTCGTGCGCCGGGCCGTAGCGCTCGATCGCGCCGGCTTCGCCGTAGTTGCTGGTGAAGACGACGGCGTCGGCCTTCTCGGGAATCTGCCGCCACACGGCGGCGACGGTCGTGACGAACCCCGGCCAGCCGATCTGCTCGCCCTGCTCCTTGTTCAGCGCGAGCACCGGACCGAGGGCTTGCGCCGGCACGGTCGGCAGCCCGATGGCGAGGGAGACGGCCGCCCCGAGCGCCGCGGCGACCAGCCACCACCGCCTCGCCCGGCGGCGCGCGAACCACTCCAGTGCGGGTTGCACCCCGGCGGCGGTGAGCAGCATCAGCAGCGGCAGCGAGTAGTACGGCTTGCCGCCGAGCGCGAGCAGGATGACGCAGAGGATCGGGTATGCCAGCGAGAGCGAGCGCAGCCGCGACGTCTTCCACAGCCGCACGATCCCGGCGATCCACACGGGCACCAGCGCGGGGGACAGGTACGCGATCTGCAGCGGGACGAACATCAGGCGGTTCTCGGCACCGTCGTTCTCGCTGATGCCGCCGGCGAACGTGACCATGGGCCAGCCATTGCGTGCCTCCCAGACGAGCACGGGCGCGACCGCCGCGAGCGCGATGGCCGCGCCGGCCGCCAGCCACCACGTCCGGAACACCTCGCGGGGCCCCGTGACGAACACGCTGACCGCCAGCGCCACGAGCAGCAGGGGCACGAGCCACTTGTTGAGCAGCCCGACGCCCGTCGCCGCGCCGATCGCGAGCCACCAGCGGCCGTCGCCGGTCTTGAGCAGCTTGACGGTGAACAGCCCCAGCACCGACCAGACCAGCATGTCGATCGTGGTGGTGGACAGCATGTGCGAGACGACGAGGACGTAACCGGACAGGGCCGTGACCACGGCGGTGATCACCTGACCCGCGTATCCCGCCCCGAACTCCCGCGCGACCAACGCCAGGACGATCACGGTCGCCACCCCGGCGAGCGTCGCGACCACCCGCAGCCCGGGCGGCGTGTCCCCGAACAGGATCGTCGCGAGCTTCGCCAACGTCGGCGTCAACGGCGGCTGGTCCACGTACCCCCACGCCAGCCTGTTCCCGGCGGCGACGTAGTAGAACTCGTCGCGATGGAAGCCGTACCCACCCGACAACACCGTGAGCACCGCGGCCTGCACCAGCACCACGACCCCGACCCCGCCCGCCGCGAACGGCGCCCTGGTCTTCGCGGCTGTCTCCGAAGCGGTTTCCCCCATGGCTCCCCCTCACCCGGAAGGCGGATCGTAACGCCGTTCCGAGATCGACAGGGCCCACGTTTCCGACCCGAGACCGGCGGGGCCGGCTCAGCGCGGCGACACGGCACAGATCGCCTGGACCACGGCGTCCGGCCGGAGCCAGGCGAGGCCCGAGTGCCCGGCATCGTCGAGGCGGCGGACTTCGGCTTGGGGGAGTGCTGCGGCCAGATCGGTGTACAGCCGGTGCTTGGCCTGATTGGACTCGACCAGCGACGCGCGCGCTTCGGGCGGCACCAGTTCCTCGGCGAACCGGTCGATCCCCATGGCGGACACGAAGATCAGCGGCACGTCGGGATCAGGCCCGGCGTCGCGGACCTCGCCGAACAGCCGCGGCAGGTTCATCGGCTCCCGCAGGGACTGCCGGTAGCGCTCTCGGCTGAACCCCTGATCCACCGGGCACCGCCGCGGTGCGCAACAGCTCGTGCAGATCGCCGGTCACCTGCGTGCCGCTGCGGGGGAGATCCACCACGTCGCTCCAGCCCGTGCCGAGCCGGTCGTAGAGCACGCTCGTGGTGAACTCCGCGAGGAGGTCGTGCACGTTCCAGTAGTAGAGGCCGAACATCCCGTCGTCGGCCGGGAAGACCACCGGCGGCCCACCGGTGCCGGACCGGTGCAGCAGCATCGCTCCGCCCGGGGCCGCCCGCATGATGGGACGCGGAACAACGCCCGCGGCGAGGCGTTGTCTCCAGCACGGGTCGACGGAAGGGGCAAGCATGACGGCGAGCACCAGGGACTTCACCCAAGCCTGGCAGGACTGGAAGCTCCAGCGCGAGAAGGAGCTGGCCGACCCCTACGGCTGGCTGGCGCTCGTGTCCCTCGACTGGCTGGAGGACGAGCCGCGCAGCTACGGGAACCTGCCCGGGAAGTGGTGGCAGGACGAGGAAGCCGCGTACGTCGACCCGGACGGTGCCGACCTCGAGCACGAGGGCGAGAAGATCACCGGTGTCCAGCGGATCGAGCTGGTGAACAGCGGCGCCGGGACGCGGGTGCGGGCCGGGGCCGTCGAGGTGGAGATCGCGAGGCGGTCGGGGTACCTGATTCGCGTGCACGATCCCGAGGCGCCGGTGCTCGCCGGGTTCCGGGGTGTACCGGCGTATGAACCGGACGAGAGCTGGGCGGTCGAAGCTCGGTTCGAAGCGTTCGAGGAGCCCCGGCCGGTCACGGTGGGGGCCGTGGTCGAGGGGCTGTCGCACGTGTACACCGCGCCCGGCAAGGTCCGGTTCACCCACGATGGTGCCGAGTACACGCTGACCGCCTTCAACGGGCGCGAAGGCGGGTTCACGATCCTCTTCACCGACGCCACCAGCGGTGTCACCACCTACGCCGCCAACCGGTCGCTGTCGGTGGGCAAGCCGGACGAGTACGGCCGCGTCACGGTGGACTTCACGAGGGCGCGCAACCTGCCCTGTGCGTTCACCGACTTCGCGACGTGCCCGCTGCCGCCCGAGGGCAACCGGCTCCCGTTCGCCGTGGAGGCGGGCGAGAAGCTGCCCTACGAACGGCAGTAGACCTCACTCGCCGCGGAACTCGGGCCGACGCTTGGCGCGGAAGGCGGCCAGGCCTTCGGCGAAGTCCTTCGTGGCGAACAACGACGACTGACCGGCCCGCTCCAGCTCGAACGCGCCGTCGAGCTGGGCCAGCGACGAAGCGGCCAACGCCCGCTTCGTCTGTGCGAACGAAGCCGTGGGGCCCTCGGCCAGCTGCTGGGTGAGGCGAGCGACCTCCGCGTCGAAGTCGGTGTCCGGCACGACGTGGGAGATCATGCCCCACTCCAGGGCCTGCGGAGCCGGCACACGTTCGGCCAGCATCGCCATCCGCGCCGCCCGGGCGCGGCCGATGGCGGCGGGAACCAAAGCGGTGGAGCCGCCGTCGGGCATGAGACCGACGTTGGCGAAGGCCAGCAGGAAGTACGCCGACTCCCGTGCCACGCACAGGTCCGCGGCCAGCGCGAACGAGCAGCCCACGCCCACGGCCGGGCCGTTCACCGCGGCCACCACCGGCTTGGGGATGTCGCGGAACAGGCGCGTGAGCCGGTTGGCGGCGTCGATCGTGCCCGTGTCCGGGTCGGCTTCGATGTCGCTGCCGGCGAGATCGGCGCCGGCGCAGAAGGCACGCCCGGCGCCGGTCAGTACGACCACCCGCACGCTCGCGTCCGCCAGCGCTTCCTCCACGGCGTCGCCCACGCGGACGAGCATCGCGGTGGTCACGGCGTTGAGCCGGTCGGGCCGGTCGAACTCGATGCGGAGTGCGGCACCGTCCTGCTCGATCTTCACTGGCACATCAACTGGCGCGGTCAAGGAAGGCCCCTTTCAGGCGAGTCCGGCGTGGTGGCTGACGTACGCCCGGGCGCGCGTCGGGTCGTAGGTGCGGGCGATCTGCAGCTTCTCCGCCTCCAGCGAACCTTCCGCGTGCGTGGCGAGCACGGCCTGGTAGCCACCGTAGTCGCGGGCGGTGAGGTCGGCGATGAGGTTCAGCAGCCGCAGCCGCAGCCGGGGCTCGGCCGGCACGGCGGCCGCGTAGTACTTCTCCAGCACCGCGCGGATCTCCGGGTTCGCCCAGTCCTCACCGCCGGGGCCGGTGGCGAGCAGGCCGCCGGCGAGGTCCATGAGCTTCGCCGCCGCGCCGTGGAAACCGTGCGCGAAGGTGTACTTCGCCGTGTTCACCGCGACTGGGTCGGGCTGCTGGATGCCGTCCTGCCCGGGCCGCGACCGCAGCGCGGCCAGCTCCGCGAGCCCGCGCACCGTCTCGGCGTACGCGATGAGCTGCGTGATCTTGTCCTTCACATGCCCGGCGCGCGCGATGCCGTTGTACTCCGCGATCAGCGACGCCGAGCCCACGAGCAGGTCGAGCAGCGGCAGCTTGTAGTTGATCGCGGTGAACCGGTGGTAGTCCACGAACGCGATCGCCAGCGGCCCCGCCAGCTCCGGGCGCCGGTTCAGGAACACGCGCTCCTTCGGCACCCGCACATCGTCGAACACCGTGAGGCTCTCGAGCATCTTGTGCTTCGACGACAACGGGAATTCGAACTCGTTGCGCTCACCGGCGAGGTAGGGCGACACGTAGATGTCCAGACCCGGCGTGTCGACCGGGATCGCGAACGACACCGCGTAGTCCGCGTCCTCAGGTCCCATCGCGCGGGTCGGCAGCACGATCAGCTCGTCGGCGTTGGCCGAATACGACGTGTGGCACTTCGCGCCGCGCACGGTGATCGAGTCGGCGTCCTCGTCGACGATCCGCAGGTACAGGTCCGGGTCGGCCTGCTGGTGCGGTGCGAGTGAACGGTCGCCCTTCACGTCTGTCTGCGCCACGGCCAGCGCCAGGTCGTCGCGGCACACGCGCTCGTGGAACGCCTTCGCACGCTCCAGTTTCTCACCTTCGAGCGTGCGCAGCAGCGCGAACATCGCGTCGCTGCCCACCTCCTTGAGCACGATGATCCCGCCGCCCAGCGGAGACGGTCTCGATCAGCTCACCGCGTGCCCGCAGCTGTTCGGCCGAACGCGGCACCCGGTAGAACGCCGAGTACCCGTCGGCGACGGCCAGCTCGGGGTGCGACTGCGCGATGTCGAAGCAGTGCGCGGAGTGGTCCACCGCGAGCGTCAGCTCCGGGTGGTCGCCCACGCTCGTCACCCGCTGCCCGCGGTAGAACACGCGACGGCCGTCGCGCAGCCCGTCCCGGTACTCCTTCGCCGTGCGCAAACCCATGTAACGCCAGCCTTTTCGTGAGAGAGGGTGGTCAGTTGGCGGCGGCTAGTCCCGGACGGCCAAGTCCCGGCCGATGATCTCCTTCATGATCTCGGTGGTGCCGCCGTAAATCGTCTGGATGCGGGAGTCCACAAAGGCCCGCGCGACGGGGTACTCCAGCATGTAGCCGTAGCCGCCGTGCAGCTGCACGCAGCGGTCGACGACGCGCTTCTGCAGCTCGCTGGCCCACCACTTCGCCTTCGCCGCATCGACCGCGGTGAGGGTGCCTCCGTTGAGTTCGTGCACGCACGCGTCGAGGTACGCGGCCGTCACATCGCGTTCGGTGGCGATCTCCGCGAGGACGAAGCGGGTGTTCTGGAAGTCGCTGATCGCCTTGCCGAACGCCTTGCGGCTGAAGCAGTATTCGCGCGTCTCGGCGAACACCGCGTCGACGCTCGCGAGGCTGCCGACGGCGATCGACATGCGCTCGCGCGGCAGCCGTTCCATCAGGTGCGCGAACCCGCGGCCCTCGGTGCCGAGCAGATTCGCCACCGGCACGCGTACCTGTTCGAAGAACAGCTCCGCGGTGTCCTGGGCGTGCAGGCCGACCTTGTCGAGCTTGCGTCCGCGCGTGAATCCGGGGGTGCCGTCCTCGACTACGATCAGGCTGAACCCGCGCGAACCCGCCGCCGGGTCCGTGCGCGCCACCACGATCACGAAATCGGCGTTGATGCCGCTGGTGATGAAAGTCTTCTGTCCATTGAGGACCCATTCGTCACCGTCGCGCACAGCCGTGGTGCGCACGCCCTGCAGATCGCTGCCCGCGCCGGGCTCGGTCATCGCGATGGCGCCGATCAGCTCGCCCGAAGCCATGCCCGGCAGCCACTTCCGCCGCTGCTCGTCGGTGCCGAGGTCCTGCACGTAGGGAATGACGACGTCGTCCTGCAGCCCGAAACTCGAGTGCAGCGAGGCCGCCCCGACCCGCGCCAGTTCCTCGGCCACGACCACGCGGTAGCGGTAGTCCGGCTGCCCGGCGCCGCCGTGCTCCTCCGGCACGGCCAGCCCGATCACGCCCTGCTTGCCGGCGGCGCGCCAGACCTCGCGGTCGATCAGCCGGTCGGCGTCCCACCGGTCGAGGTTCGGTACGACTTCGCGTGCGGTGAACTCCCGGACCAGTTCGCGGTAGGCCTCGTGGTCGGCGGTGAAGAGCTGGCGCTGCACGGTGCCCCCCTGCGTCGTCGAAAGTTATCTAACGATCGTTAAACACGCCCGCCGCTGTCAAGAGACACGGGTCACTGTATATCTAACGATCGTTAAGTTACCTTCGGTGGTGAAACACAGTCCCGAACCGAACGTAGGCCGAACGAGGGAGTCCGGATGCTGCGCACGCGCTTCTGCGAGGTTTTCGGGGTGGCGCACCCCATTGTCCAAGGCGGCATGCAGTGGGTGGGCCGCGCGGAGCTCGTGGCCGCCGTGGCCAACGCGGGCGCGCTCGGATTCCTCACCTCGCTCACGCAGCCGACGCCGGAGGACCTGGCGAAGGAGATCGTCCGCTGCCGGGAGCTCACGGACAAACCCTTCGGGGTGAACCTCACGATCCTGCCGTCGATCAACCCGCCGCCGTACGCCGAGTATCGCGACGTGATCACCAGTTCCGGCGTGCCCGTCGTCGAGACCGCCGGGTTCAACCCCGCCGAGCACCTGCCCGCGTTCAAAGCGGCCGGGGTGAAAGTGCTGCACAAGTGCACCAGCGTCCGCCACGCGGTGAAGGCGCAGGCCCTCGGTGTGGACGGAGTTTCCATCGACGGGTTCGAGTGTGCCGGGCACCCCGGCGAGGACGACGTCCCGGGCTTGGTGCTGATCCCCGCCGCGGCCGAGCAGGTCACCATCCCGATGATCGCCTCCGGCGGGTTCGCCGACGGCCGCGGCCTCGTCGCCGCGCTCGCGCTCGGCGCCGACGGCGTCAACATGGGCACCCGGTTCCTCGCCACGGCCGAGGCGCCGGTGCACGACAACGTGAAGCAGCGCCTCGTCGAGGCGACCGAGCGCGACACGGAGCTGATCTTCCGGTCGCTGCGCAACACCGCCCGGGTGGCGTCCAACGCCACGAGCCGCGAGGTGGTCGGCATCCTCGCCGGCGGCGGTGGCTTCGACGACGTGCGCGACCTGGTGGCGGGCAGCCGCGGCCGCAAGGTGTACGAAACCGGCGACGTCGACCTCGGCATCTGGTCCGCGGGTGTGGTGCAGGGACTCGTCCACGACGTGCCGACGGTGGCGGAGCTGGTCTCCCGCGTCGTCGCCGAGGCACACGAGATCATCGCCGGCCGCCTGGCCGGCGTGCTGGCCTGAGGAGGACACGGATGGACATCGCGAACACGGTCGCGCTCGTGACCGGCGGGGCGTCGGGGCTGGGCCTGGCCACCGCGAAGGAGCTGCACAAGCGCGGCGCGAAGGTGGTGGTGGTCGATCTGCCCACTTCGGACGGTGCGGTGGTCGCCGCGGAGCTGGACGGCGTGTTCGCCCCGGCCGACGTGACGAGCGAGGCCGATGTGCAGGCCGCCGTCGACACCGCCGCGTCGCTGGGCGACCTTCGGGTGATCGTGAACTGCGCGGGCATCGGCAACGCGGTGAAGACCGTCGGGAAGAAGGGCGCGTTCCCGCTGGACGCGTTCACGAAGGTCGTGTCGGTCAACCTGATCGGCACGTTCAACGTGCTCCGGCTGGCCGCCGAGCGCATCGCGGGTGTGGACTCGGTGGGGGAGGAACGCGGGGTCATCGTGAACACCGCGTCCGTGGCAGCCTTCGACGGTCAGGTCGGCCAGGCGGCGTACTCGGCGTCGAAGGGCGGGATCGTCGGCATGACGCTGCCGATCGCGCGTGACTTGGCGAGCCTCAAGATCCGCGTGATGACCATCGCGCCGGGGCTGTTCCGCACGCCGCTGTTCGCGACGCTGCCCGACGAGGCCGTCGAGTCACTCGGCGCGCAGGTGCCGCACCCGTCCCGGCTGGGTGATCCGGCGGAGTACGCGGCGCTGGCCTGCCACATTGTGGAGAACCCGATGCTCAACGGCGAGACCATCCGGCTCGACGGCGCCATCCGCATGGCCCCGCGCTGAGCCTAGACTCGGCGAGGAAGCTTCCGGACTCGATGGGTGGAACATGGTGCGTGCGCGGGAGGCGGTGACCTCCGCTTCGGTCTCGATCGAGGTCGAGCCGGGGGCCGGCTGGCGGCACTACGACGAGCTGGAGCTGACGCCTCTGCTCGCCGCCGCACTCGACGCGTTCTACGAGCACGGTTTCCACGGCACGTCGGTGCGCGACATCGTCCGCCGGGTCGGGCAGACCGTGCCGTCGCTGTACTACCACCACGACAGCAAAGAAGGCGCCTTCGCCGCGTTGCTCGACCTGGGCACCGGCGAAGCCGTCAGCCGGGTCAACGCCGCGGCGGCCGACGCGGCCGGCCCGCGCGAGCAGCTGGTCAACGTCGTCGAAGCAGTGGTGCTGCACATGACGCACCGCACGCGGCTGGCGGCGCTGGACCTCGAGCTGCGGCACCTCTCGCCGGACTCGCGCAAGCGTTACGCCGCGCGCCGCAAGGAGATCGAGACCGTTCTGACCGGCATCATCGAGGACGGCGCGCGCGAGGGTGTGTTCACCGTGGCCCACCCCGAGGAGACCGTGCGGGCCGTGCTGGGCATGTGTCAGTCGATCGCGCGCTGGTACCAGCCCGGCGGCCCGCTCAAGCCCGAAGAGCTCGCCGAGCGGTACGTGGACCTCGCGCTGCGCACCGTCGGCGCGCGGCCGGTGAAACGCAAGCGCTGAGTTGCGTCACGGACGCGGCGCCGGCTCCAGGTACAGGGTGCGCCAGATGACCTCGGTCATGGAGTCGGCCAGCGTGTCGTCCTCGGACTCCGGGGTGAAGCGCAGCGTCTGGTGGCACGTGCGCTCGACCATCCACGTGAGCGCGGAAGCCGTGGCGCGCACGGGCATCGGGGCGATCGTGCCGGCGGCTTGACCGCGTTCGATGATCGCCGCGATGGCGTCGACGAGGCCTTCCATGATGCCGCGGTAGAGCTCGTCGACCTCGGAGTCGTAGGCCGCCATCTCGATCACGGCGTAGAGCACCGAACGGTGGTTGCGGTAGCGGGCGATGATTTCCGTGATCGACGCCCGCAGGTCCTCCGGATCGCGCGCGTCGGCGCTGTCCCACCAGCGTTGCGCGGCCTCGGTGAGGTCGGCGAACACGTGCTGGGCGAACAGCCGCAGCAGCTGGCCCTTGTCCTCGAAGTAGACGTAGAAGGTGGCGCGCGAGATGCCGCCCTCGGACGCCAGGCGGTCGACGCTCAGCTCGGTGAACGTGAGTCCCTCGCCCATGAGGCGCTCGGTGGCCTCCAGCAACTGGCGGCCGAGCGTCTCCCGGCGCTGCTGCTTGCGAGCGGTCTGGGGCTTGCGGGTCACCGACGGCATCCAGCCTCCTTTTCTTCGCTCTCACCCTACCGGCTCGCCGCTCGAATTGACTGGACAGAGAATCCAGACATACTGTCTTGACAACATGTGAGCTGGGCCATACGCTCAACTTAACGAACGCTAGATAGTTCTCCCAGGTCACAGCCGACCGGTTCGGACGCCCGCGGCGCGCCGGTCGGCTTCCGGTCCGGTTCCCCCGCCAGGAGCGCCCATGTACCCCGGTGTCCACGCCGAGCAGTTCCCCGGCAAGCCCGCCGTCGTCGTGGCGGGCGGCGAGGTGCTCACGTATGGGCAGCTGGAGGAGCGTTCGGCGCGGCTGGCGCGCTACCTGCACGAAGCGGGCCTGCGCCGCGGCGACCACATCGCGCTCCTTTCGGGAAATGACCCGAAAGTGTTCGAGGTCTACTGGGCCGCGCTGCGCTCGGGCCTCTACATCACGGCCGTGAACCGGCACCTGTCGCCGGGCGAGGTCGCCTACATCGTCGACGACTGCGGCGCCGAGGCGCTCATCGTGTCGGCCGGGCTCGCCGACGTGGCCGAAGCCGTCGTCGCGGACACGTCGAAGGTGCGCATCCGGCTGGCGTACCGGGCAAGCGTGGCCGGGTACGAGTCCTATGAGGACGCGCTGGCGAGCGTCTCGGCCGAGCCGCTGCCGGAGCAGCCGCGGGGCATGGACATGCTCTACTCGTCCGGCACCACCGGCCGGCCCAAGGGGATCAAGCCGCCGCTGCCCGAGCGCCGGGTCGACGAGCCGGGTGACGTCTACACCGCGGTTTTCGGGACCCTGTACGGGTTCGGACCCGACACGGTCTACCTCTCGCCCGCGCCGGTCTACCACGCGGCGCCGCTGCGCTTCGGCGGTGTGGTGCAGGCGCTGGGCGGCACGGTGGTGCTGATGGAGAAGTTCGACGCGGAGCAAGCGCTTTCCGCGATCGAGACCCACCGCGTGACGCACAGCCAGTGGGTGCCGACGATGTTCGTCCGCATGCTCAAGCTCCCCGAAGCCACGCGCGCGAAGTACGACCTGTCGAGCCAGTGCGCGGCCGTCCACGCCGCGGCGCCGTGCCCGATCGACGTCAAGCGCGCCATGATCGACTGGTGGGGCCCGATCCTGCACGAGTACTACTCGTCCACCGAGGGCAGCGGCATCACGTTCATCGACAGTGAGCAGTGGCTGCGCAAGCCCGGCTCGGTCGGGCCGGCCGGCGTCGGTGTGATCCGCATCTGCGGCGAACACGGCGAAGAGCTGCCGGCGGGCGGCATCGGCACCGTCTACTTCGAACGCGACGCGCTGCCGTTCGCCTACCACAACGACCCGGGCAAGACCGCCGAAGCGCAGCACCCGGAGCACCCGACGTGGACCACCACCGGCGACGTCGGGTACGTCGACGAGGACGGCTTCCTGTTCCTCACCGACCGCAAGGCCTTCATGATCATCTCCGGCGGGGTGAACATCTACCCGCAGGAGATCGAGAACGCGCTGACGCTGCACCCGAAGGTGCTCGACGTCGCCGTGGTCGGTGTGCCCGACGCGGAGATGGGCGAGGCGGTGCAGGCGTTCGTCGAACCCGCGGGCGAGGCCGGGCCCGGCCTCGGCGACGAGTTGCGCGAGTACCTGCGCGAACGCATCGCCCACTACAAGGTGCCCCGTGCGTTCACTTTCGTGGACCGGCTGCCCCGCACTCCCACCGGGAAGCTCGTCAAGGGCGAGCTCACCCGCTGACCGACCCCTTCGGACCCACCAGGAGCGAGAAGATCATGCAGATCAAGGCCGCGGTGCTGCGCGCCGCCGACGGGCCCTACCGGATCGAGGACGTCGAGCTGCCCGCCCCGGGCGCGGACCAGGTGCTGGTACGCATCGCGGGCGCCGGGCTGTGCCACACCGACCTGCTGCCGCGCGCGCCGGGTTTCCTGGCCGCGCCGCCGATCATCACCGGGCACGAAGGCTCGGGGATCGTCGAGGCCGTGGGCGCCGACGTGACGAGCCTGGCGCCGGGAGACCACGTGGTGCTCTCGTTCGACTTCTGCGGCCACTGCGCCAACTGCGTCGCCGGGCACCCGTCGTACTGCGAGACCTTCTTCCGACGCAACCTCACCGGCCACGACCCGGACGGCGAGCAGCCGGTGCTCGACGCCGCCGGCGAAGCCGTGGCCGCGCGCTGGTTCGGGCAGTCGTCGTTCGCCTCGCACTCGGTGGTCGCCGCGCGCAACGCGGTGAAGGTCGACCCGGAGCTGCCGCTGGAGCTGCTCGGCCCGCTCGGCTGCGGCATCCAGACCGGCGCGGCCTCGGTGTTCAGTGCGCTCGGCGTGGCACCCGGCACGAGTTTTGTCGTGTTCGGCGCCGGCGGCGTGGGCCTGTCCGCGGTGATGGCCGCGCGGGTGGCCGGTGCCGCGCGGATCGTCGCCGTGGATCTCAACCCGCGCCGGCTGGAACTGGCGAAGGAGCTCGGCGCCACGCACACCGCCGACGGCGCCGCGGCCGACCTGGTGGAGCAGCTGCTCGCGGCCACGGGCGGCGCTCAGTACACGCTGGACACCACCGGCGTGCCGTCGGTGATCACCACGGCGATCGCGGTGCTGCGCCCGACCGGCACGTGCGGGCTCGTCGGGGTGCAGCAGGGCGACCTGGTGCTCGACCCGACGGCGCTCGCCGTGGGCCGCAACGTGATGGGAATCCTCGAGGGCGACGCCGTGCCGCAGGTGATGATCCCGCGGCTGATCGAGCTGTGGCGCCAGGGCCGGTTCCCGTTCGACCGGCTCGTGGAGACGTTCCCGTTCGAGGAGATCAACGAAGCCGAGCAGGCGAGCCTGAAGGGCGAGGTCGTCAAGCCCGTCCTGGTTCCCGCCGCGCGGAAGGAGTGAGCACGTGAAGATCGTCGTGGACCGCGCCCGCTGCACCGGGCTGGGAATCTGCGAGTCGTTCGCGCCCGAGGTGTTCGAGGTGGACGACAACGGTGACCTGGTCCTGTCGTCCGAGACCGTGCCCGACGGGCTGGAGTCCGAAGTGGAGCAAGCCGTGACGGGGTGTCCGACCGAGGCACTGAGGCTGGAAAAATGACGGCGGCTCTCGAACTGACGGGGCTTGTGCAGTGACGCGTCTCGTCGTGGTCGGTGCTTCCCTGGCCGGGTTGCGGGCCGTGGAGGGCGCGCGCAAGGCCGGGTTCACCGGGTCCGTCACGCTCGTCGGCGCCGAGGAGCACCTGCCCTACGACCGGCCGCCGCTGTCGAAGGCGTTCCTCGACGGGCCGGTCGCCGCGCCGGTGTTCCGTGAGGAGCAGGTGCTGCGGGACGAGCTCGACGTCGACCTCGTGCTCGGCACCCGCGCGCACGCCCTGGACCCGGCCGAGCGCGTGGTGCACGCGGGGGAACGGGAGATCCCGTACGACGGCTTGGTGATCGCCACCGGCGCGACCGCCCGGACGCTGCCCGGCACGAGCCACCTGGCCGGCGTGCACACGCTGCGCACCCTCGACGACGCGCTCGCCGTGCGCGCGGCCCTCGACGCCGGTGCGCGCACGGTGGTGATCGGCGCCGGGTTCATCGGCTCGGAAGTCGCCTCGGCCGCGCGCAAACGCGGCCTGCCGGTGACCGTGGTGGAGGCCGCGCCCACGCCGTTGATGCGCGCGATCGGCGCCATGGGAGAACCGTGCTCGGCGCTGCACCGTGCGAACGGCACGGACCTGCGCTGCGGAGTCGCCGTGACCGGGGTCGAAGGCTCGGACCGCGTCGAGCGAGTGCGGCTCACGGACGGCACCACGCTCAACGCCGACCTCGTCGTGGTCGGCGCCGGCGCGATTCCGGCCACGGACTGGCTCGCGGGCAGCGGGCTCACGCTGGAGGACGGCGTGGTGTGCGACGAGACGCTCGCGACGGGACTGCCCGGCGTGTACGCCGCGGGGGACGTCGCCAGCTGGGCCAACCCGCTGTTCGGCCGGGCCATGCGCCTGGAGCACTGGAGCAGCGCCGCGGAGCAGGGGGCCGCGGCGGGCGTTGCGGCGGCGATGCCGGGGGCGGGGAAGCCGTACGAGACCGTTCCCTACTTCTGGTCCGACTGGTACGACACCCGCATCCAGTTCGCCGGCGTGCCCGACGCCGACGAGATCCAAGTGGTGCTCGGCGATCCGGACGAGGGCCGCTTCGTCGCGCTGTACCGCTCCGGCGACCGCCTCACCGGCGTGCTCGCGGTGAACAAACAGCGGGAGATCATGAAGTTCCGGGCCCTCATCGCGCGCCGCACCGACTGGTCCGGCGCGCTCGACTTCGCCGCCCGGCGGCGGGAACCCGTGTCCGAAGGAGTGCGCTGATGCACGAGCACGAAGCCCTGTACATCGACGGCGCGTGGGTGCGCCCGGCCGGCGGTGCCACGCTCGCCGTGGTCTCGCCGGACACCGAGGACCGCATCGGCACGGTGCCGCTCGCCGGGGAGTCCGAAGTGGACTCCGCCGTCGCCGCCGCCCGCCGCGCGCTGCGGTCCGCGGAGTGGGGCGGGCTCAGACCGGAGGCCCGGTCCGGGCTGCTGATGGCGTTTGCCGAGGAGCTGGGCAAGAACGTGGCCCAACGCGCCGAGCTCACCACGATCCAGAACGGCATGCCGATCACCGTCGCCACCGCCGCGGAGGGGGCCGGCCCCGTCGGGATCCTGCAGTACTACGCCGCGCTCGGGGCCGCGCCCGCCGAGGAGCGCCGGCCGCGGCTGGACGGGCAGGGCGTCACCGTGGTGCGCAAGGAGCCGGTCGGCGTGGTCGCGCTCGTGGTGCCGTGGAACTTCCCGCAGGTGCTCACGATGTTCAAGCTCGCGCCGGCACTGGCCGCGGGCTGCACCGTGGTGCTCAAGCCCTCGCCCGAGACCACTTTGGACGCTCTGGAGCTGGCGGCCACCGCCGAGCGCGCCGGCCTGCCCGCGGGCGTGCTGAACGTGATCTCCGGCGGCGCCGACATCGGCGAGTACCTCGTGACGCACCCGGGCGTGCGGAAGGTCGCGTTCACCGGGTCCACGCCCGTGGGCCGCAAGATCGGCGAGGCTTGCGGCCGCCTGCTGCGTCCCGTCACGCTGGAGCTGGGCGGGAAGTCGGCGGCGATCGTGCTCGACGACGCCGACCTGGCGGCCACCGTGCAGGGCCTGGCCACCGCGAGCCTGCTCAACAACGGCCAGACCTGCTACCTCTCCACGCGCATCCTCGCCCCGCGCTCGCGCCACGACGAGGTCGTCGCCGCGCTGTCCGGGCTGGCGTCCGCGCTGACCGTCGGCGACCCGCTCGACCCGGGCACACACATCGGCCCGCTCGTCAGCGACAAGCAGCGGCGCAAGGTCGAGGAGTACGTGGCCGTGGGCCGCGAGTCCGGCGCCACGCTGGCCGCCGGTGGCGGGCGCCCCGACCGGGACCGTGGCTGGTACGTGCAGCCGACCGTGTTCGGTGGCGTCGACAACGGCAGCCGGATCGCGCGGGAGGAGATCTTCGGCCCGGTGCTCACGGTCATCCCGTACGACGGCGTCGACGAGGCCGTCTCGATCGCCAACGACTCCGACTACGGACTCGGCGGCACCATCTGGACCTCCGATGTGGAGAAGGGCCTCGACGTGGCGCGCCGCGTGGAGACCGGCAGCGTCGGGGTGAACTTCTACGACCTCGACCTGGGCGCCCCGTTCGGCGGCGTGAAGGCCAGCGGCGTCGGCCGCGAGCTCGGCCCCGAGGGCCTGGCCGCATACCAGCAGCTCAAGTCCGTCTACTTGGGACAGGAGATTCCCGCATGACCGCCATCGTGACCCCGCAGCAGCGCGAGTACGACGAGATCGACCTTTCGTCGCGGGCCTTCTGGTCGACCCGCGCCGCCGACCGTGAGCGCAGTTTCGCGGCGCTGCGCCGGGAGCGTCCGGTGTCCTGGCACCGGCCGGTCGAGGACGCGCTGATGGAGGACCCCGAGGACCCCGGCTACTGGGCCGTGGTCCGCCACGCCGACATCGTCGAGGTGAGCCGCCGCAACGACGTGTTCGTGTCCGGCCAGGGCGTGATGTTCGAGAACATCCCCGAGGAGATGCTCGAGGCTTCGCAGTCGTTCCTGGCGATGGACCCGCCGCGGCACACGAAGATCCGCAAGCTCGTCAGTGCCGCGTTCACCCCGAAGCAGGTACGCCGCATCGACGAGCAGATCAAGGCCAACGCCCGCGACATCGTGCGCGAGCTGGCCGAGGCGGCCAGCGGAGCCGACTTCGTGAAGCAGTGCTCGGGCCAGCTGCCGATCCGCACGCTCTCGGACATGGTCGGCATCCCGGAGTCGCACCGCGAGAGCGTGGCCCACGCCGCCGACGCGTCGGTGTCCTGGGCCGACCCGGTCTACCTCGCGGGGCGTGACCCGATCGACATGATCTTCGAGGCCCAGATGACGCTGCACGGCGTGGCGTTCGAGATGGCCGAGCACCGCCGCGCCCACCCGGCCGAGGACCTGATGACCAACCTCGTACAGGCCGAAGTGGACGGTGAGCGCCTCACCGACGAGGAGATCGCGGCGTTCTTCGTGCTGCTGTCGGTGGCGGGCAACGACACCACCCGCCAGACCACCAGCCACACCCTGCGCGCGCTCACCGACTTCCCGGAACAGCGGGAGTGGCTGATGGCCGACTTCGACGGCCGCATCGGCAGCGCGCTGGAGGAGTTCGTCCGCTGGGCCTCGCCGGTGATGACGTTCCGCCGCACGGCCGTCGCGGACTTCGAGCTGGGCGGGCAGCGGATCAGCACCGGCGAGAAGGTGGTGATGTTCTACGCGTCCGGCAACTTCGACCCCGAGGTGTTCGACGAGCCCGGCCGCTTCGACTTGAGCCGCAGCCCCAACCCGCACGTGAGCTTCGGCGGGGGCGGCGCGCACTTCTGCCTGGGCAACCAGGTCGCCAAGGCCCAGCTGCGCGCCCTGTTCGGCGAGCTGCTGCGCACCCTGCCGACCATCACCGCCGGCGAGCCCGAATACCTGGCCGGCAACTTCGTGCACGCCGTGCGCGCCATGCCCTGCTTCTTCTGAGACCACCTTCCCGAACCGACCGGAGGCCAGCCATGCCCGCGTTCAGCAAGCCCGAAGAGATCTACCAGTACATCGGCGGCATCTTCGAAACCGCGTTCGCCGACGCCGACCTCGCCGCCAAGCTCGCCGGCACCGGACTGGTGCTGAAGATGGTGTGCACCAACCCCGAGTCCGCGCTGCTGATCGACACGCAGAACCGCCGTGTGACCGGCGACGCGTTCGACGCCCCGGCCGACGCGACCATGACGATGGACAGCGAGGTCGCCAACGGCTACTGGCAGGGCAAGGTGAACCTCACGTTCGCCATGGCCCGCGGCAAGGTCAAAGTGGACGGTCCGGTGTCGAAGCTGATCAAGCTCGCGCCGCTGTCGAAGAAGCTTTTCCCCGTGTACGTCGAAAAGCTGCGCGCCGACGGGCGCGAGGACCTGATCGTCGGCTGAGCCGGGAAGGGCGAGCACAACGGTGGGTGCGGAAGTCGTCGAGGGCCTGACGAAGTCGTTCGGGCGTCAGACGATCTGGCGGGACGTGACCCTCACCCTCCCCCGGGTGAGGCGTCCGTCCTGCTGGGTCCCTCGGGCACCGGGAAGTCGGTGTTCCTCAAGTCGCTGATCGGGCTGCTCAAGCCCGACCGCGGCCGCTGCGTGGTCGACAGTGTCGACTTGGTCACGTGCTCGACGAGCCGGACTCCGGCCTGGACCCGGTGCGCACCACCTACATCTCGCAGCTGTTCCTCGACGTCAACGCCCAGAGCGACGCGACGTTCCTCATCGTCGCGCACAACATCAACCTCGCCCGGACCGTGCCCGACAACCTCGGCATGCTCTTCCGCCGCGAGCTCGTGCTGTTCGGGCCGCGCGAGGTGCTGCTGACCGGCGAGGAGCCCGTGGTGCGCCAGTTCCTCAACGGCCGCGTGGACGGCCCGATCGGCATGAGCGAGGAGAAGGACTCGGCGACCATGGCCGCGGAACGCGCGAAGATCGCCGCCGGGCACGGCCTCAGACATGACGCCTTCGGCGTCGAAGAGGTCGCCGGCATTCCGCCGCAGATGCAGCCCGCGCCCGGTCTGCCGGCGTCGTGGAAGTCACCGCGCGCCAGGGCACGACCCCTCGGCCGTCAAGCGCAACCGCTTCCAGGCGCCGTCACGCGGACCCCGGACGGCTGGAAGCTCTCCGCCGTCCAGCGGTCACCGTCAGCCTCTGAGACCCTTCCGAACAGATTCCCGCCATGGCCCGCACCCGCCACCGCCCGCCATCCCCCCGCCCGCGCCGCACGGCGGCCGCCGGGAAACCCCGCGCCGCGCAGCCTTCGGCGGCGTCTGCCGGTCGACGTGATCGAGCCGGCCGCGGGACCGCACCTCGCCGCCGAGCCTGAGGCCGCCGCGCCGGGTTCCGGAATCGAGTCGAAGGCTCGTGGTGCCCTCGCGCCGGACTCCGCTGCCGCGCTGCCGCCACGCGCAGCCACGATGTCGCGCCGCGCCGCCGCGCTGCCACACCTGAGTGCGCCGAGGCACTCTCGGCCGAACCCACCGAAGAACCGGCAACCGCCGCACCCGGCAAACCTGGCCGCAACCGCGCCATCCAGGCCTGTTGGCCGTGACCGTCGTCCTCCTGATCGCCGCCAACTGCTTTCGGCCGTCCAGCAACAGGCCGTCCCCAACCACCTCACGCTCACCAGCCGCGTCCGCACCATTGGCATCAAGGGACATCACCGGCACCACCGCCCACGTCCTCGTCTTCGCCGACCAGACGACCTCCCGCACCGGCACGTCTGACACCTCCAGCGGCGGCGCGCAGGTCCGCCTCACCGCCACGGAGGACAACGGGCACTGGCGCATCAGCGACATCGCCATCCTGTAAGCGAAAAGTGGCCGATCGGTTCGCCGCGACGGCCCGTATGACCACCGTGCCGGCTCGCGCGGCCGACGAAGTTGGCCTTGGTCCCGCCGGCTTCTTACGTTCGGAGCAGAAGCCGGGCGAGGGGAGCGTCGATGGACATCCGCGGGTACGAGCCGGGGCCGATCTCAGCGGAAGGCGCCTTCACCTCTGATTACGCGCTCCCCGGTGTGCTTCGGGTGCGGCAGATCGCGGACCTGGTGGAGGCCGACCGGCCCGCCATGGACGTTCGCCCCGGGATGCGGCACAAGTACCTGCCGTTGCGGTTCGACCCCGCCGCCGGAGCCCCTCAGGTCGGTCGCCGCTACTTGTTCGACATGTGGTCGAACGCGACGGACTACGAGCGGTTCACCACCGAGGAGCTGGAGTTCGAGCCGGGGGTGAAGTTCTGGGGCCGCCCGTTCTTCCACGGCGTCGTGCGCCACGTCTGGCACGTGATCGGAGCGCACGACCTCTCCTCGCTCGCGAGTACCCACCACGTCAACCGGTTCGAACGCTGGGCCTACCGGGGCCGGGACGAGGAGGCGGCGCTGCGGCGGGCCTGGCCGCTGATCAGGGAAGCTGCCCGAGGAGCCGGGCTGTTCGGCGTCTGGCTGATGGTCCGGCCGGAGCAGCGGCAGGTGGCCATCGTGACCGTCCGCGCGAAGGTGACCGGCGCCGATCCCGCCGCCCGCTCGATCAGCGCGCTCGAACTGCTCCCGTCGTTCGGCCGGTTCCTCCCCGCAGACTGGGAGCTCGAGAAGGAGTTCGACCGGACGAGCCTGATCCTGGCCCTGTGGCTGCCCTGCTCACGGGCGCTCGGCGGTGCACCCTCGGTTCCGCTGCACGCCGAGCCGGACAATCCCTGCGTCAGGAGTCGCAGCTGACGTCGGTGACCTTCGCCGAGACCTTCGTCTTGGACGACGCGGTGGACAGCGACGTGGAGTGCACCTGCCACGATCCGGCCCCGGACGACTGCGCCGTCTCGACCACCTCGCCGGACTCGTCCCCGTCGATCTCGTAGGTGAGGCTGCAGCCGCCGGAGTAGTACGCCAAGTCACTTTGCGGGCCGTCGTACTTGAGGGACTCGTCGGGGATCACCTCGACGTTGCAGCCCGCCGAGCCGAAGCAGTGCTTGCTCAGCACCTTGAGCGACATCGTGAACTTCGCGGGATCGATCGAGGGCGGCGGTGTGTCGACGAGCTCTCCGTTCACACAGGACTGACCTTCCTGGAGCGCGGGACAGGACCCCTGCGGCTGGTAGCTCGGCACGGACGTGGCGGGAGCAGTGGGAGTTCCCGCGGCCTGCTGCACCGTGACGCCGAGGTTGCCGCCGGAACCGCAGGCCGTCAACAGCCCGAGCGCGGCGACGGCCGCGGCGGTGAAGAGCGTGGTGCGCTTGGTCATGGCGGGCCCCTCGACGTGGTGTGCCGGGTAGTCGTGCGGTGCCGTTCACTCGTTACGGCGAGTAACAATGGCATCTCGGCGAGGCGCGTCCGTAACGGCGGAAACAAAACCGGGCTGCCTGAAAGCCAGGCAGCCCGGTCACGTAGGTCGATCCTCAGCTCACCAACCGCGCTCGCGCCACTCCGCGAGCTTCGGCCGCTCAGCCCCCAACGTCGAGTCATCCCCGTGCCCCGGGTAGAACCACGTCTCATCCGGCAGTTGGTCGAAGATCCGCGCCGAAACATCGTCCAGCAGCGACGCGAAGTCCTCCGGCGACGACGTCTTCCCCACCCCGCCGGGGAACAGCGAGTCACCCGTGAACAGGTGCGGGTGCCCGGCGGGGTCGCGGTACAGCAAGGCGATGGAGCCCGGCGTGTGGCCGCGCAGGTGGATCACCTCGAGGGTGACCTGCCCCACCTGGAGCGTGTCGCCGTGTTCGACCAGGAAGTCGGGCGGCACGGGCAGCGGCGAGGCGTCCAGGGGGTGCGCGGCGGTGTTCGAGCCGTTCGCGCCCGCCACGGCGCCCAGGGCCTGCCAGTGGTCCTGGTGCTGGTGGGTGGTCACGACGGTGCGCAGCGCGGGCCGGTCGGGGCCGTGGCCGATGAGGTCGGAGATGCGCTCGGGGTCGTTGGCGGCGTCGATCAGCAGCGCCTCGTTCTCGGCGCGGCAGACGAGCAGGTAGGCGTTGTTGTCCATCGGCCCCACGGAGAGCTTGGTGATGGTCAGCGCGTCCAGCGTGCGGCGGGCGGCGTCGCCGCCCGGTTCGACGTGCCCGGTGTAGGTGTCGGCGATGTTCACGTCCACACGGTAGCCGGGGCAACGCGGTCTGTCCTACCCCCGCACACGTAGGCTCGGCGCGACCAGCCGGGCGACCCCAGGGAACCAGTGCCGAACACCGCGACACCGCACCATTCCACCCGACGGATCAGCTGGGACCTGCTCAGAGTCATCGCGATCGTCTCGGTCGTGCTCGGCCACGTCACGCACCAGGGCGCGCTGCTGCACGGCGAGCTCACCGGCTACCCGTTCCGCGTGCCCGCGCAGTTCGGGGCCGCTGGGCTGATGGTGATCTCCGCCTATTTCGTGTGCGTGAGCGTTCGCAAGCCGGACACGGGCCGGTGGCTGTGGAGCCGCGTCGCGCGGCTCGTGCCGGCGTACCTCGTCGCGGTGCTCGTCACCTACGTCGTCACGCGCTATGCCGCCATCCACTTCAGCGGCCTGCCCACGCCGGACGGCGTCACCGGCTTCCTGTTCGGCGTGCCGCAGGGCCCGCCGGCGGACCCGTTCCCGTGGTACATCCCGACCTGGCAGGACCTGCTCACGAACCTGGGGATGATCCAGGCATGGGACTACTACGGGTTCCACTACCTCGACGGTTCGTGGTGGACCCTGCCGGTCCAGCTGTTCGCGTTCTGCGCCGCCGCGTGGTTGTTCTTGCGGCGGTGGCGCACCGATCGAGTGATGATGTGGCTCGTCTGGGTGTTGATGGTCGCGTCGGCGGTGGTCCGGTTCCTGATCTTCGACCCCGGCCGGACGCCGATCCAGGTCGTCAACGTCTTCTTCGGGCTCGGCCTGCAGCGCACGCACCTGTTCGCGATGGGGATCGCACTGTGGCTGTGGAGCCGGAAACGGCTGGAGTCCTGGCATCTCGGGCTGCTCGCCGCGGCCTGTATTCTGGTTCAGGACCTGCACGTCTTCCCGTTCCACCGGGCGATGCCCCAGGACCCCGCGCGCTGGCCCTCCACGATCGGCTTCGCCGCGCTGCTGCTGATGATCTGCCTGGCGGCACGCGGCTCCGACTGGCGGTTCCCGGGTCTCGCGCGGGTCGCCCCGGCGCTCACCTGGCTCGCCGGGATCTCGTATGGTCTTTATCTGGTGCACCAGGAACTGGGTTACGTCCTGGCGCGCGCCCTGCTGGACATCGGTGTCCCCGGCTGGCTGCGGCTCCCCGCGGTGCTGGCCGCCGCCGTGCTTGCCGGCTGGGCGCTCACCGCGTGGGTGGAACGGCCGCTGCATCGGCGCCTGACCGCCCGGCGGGCGGGCAAACCCGCCCAGGAACCCGTAAAAGCCCAGGTCGAAGAGCCGGAGCCCGTTTCTGTCGGTGGTGCGTCCTAGCATGGACGCGGCCGCCCGTGCAGGACTTCCACCGGGCCGGCCTCCGAGCCGAGATTTGAATTGAAGGGACGTGGGCGTGGCTGATCGCCTCGTTGTTCGCGGGGCCCGCGAGCACAACCTCCGCGGTGTCGACCTCGATCTGCCCCGCGACAGCCTGATCGTGTTCACGGGCCTGTCCGGGTCGGGCAAGTCGAGCCTCGCTTTCGACACCATCTTCGCCGAGGGGCAGCGCCGTTACGTCGAGTCGCTCTCGGCCTACGCGCGGCAGTTCCTCGGGCAGATGGACAAGCCCGACGTCGATTTCATCGAGGGCCTCTCGCCCGCGGTGTCGATCGACCAGAAGTCCACCTCGCGCAACCCGCGCTCCACGGTGGGCACGATCACCGAGGTCTACGACTACCTGCGGCTGCTCTACGCCCGCGCGGGCAAGGCGCACTGCCCCCAGTGCGGCGAGCTGATCAGCAAGCAGACGCCGCAGCAGATCGTGGACCAGGTGCTCGACATGGACGAGGGCACGCGCTTCCAGGTGCTCGCGCCGGTCGTGCGCGGGCGCAAGGGCGAGTACCTCGACCTGTTCCAGAACCTGCAGCAGCAGGGCTACGCGCGCGTGGTCGTCGACGGGAAGGTGCACCCGCTCACCGACCCGCCGAAGCTGAAGAAGCAGGAGAAGCACCAGATCGGTGTGGTCATCGACCGCCTGAGCGTGAAGACGAGCTCTCGTCAGCGGCTCACCGACTCGGTCGAGACGGCGCTGCGGCTGGCCGACGGGCTGGTCGAGCTGGAGTTCGTCGACCTGCCGGAGAACGACCCGCACCGCGTGCGCGGGTTCTCCGAGAACCTGGCGTGCCCCAATGGTCACCCGCTGGCGATCGAGGACCTCGAGCCGCGGTCGTTCTCGTTCAACTCGCCCTACGGCGCGTGCCCCGTGTGCACCGGGATCGGCATCCGCAAGGAGGTCGACCCGGAGCTGGTGGTGCCCGACGACGAGCTGTCGCTGGGCGAGGGCGCCATCGCGCCGTGGGCCGGCGGGCAGAGCGCCGACTACTTCATCCGGCTGCTGGAGTCGCTGTCGGAGGCCATCGGGTTCCGCATGGACACGCCGTGGCGCCAGCTGCCGGCGAAGGTCCAGAAAGCGGTGCTGCACGGCGTCGACGAGCAGGTCCACGTGCGCTACCGCAACCGCTACGGTCGGCAGCGCTCGTACTACGCCAACTTCGAGGGCGTGATCCCGTTCCTCGAGCGGCGCCAGGAGCAGACCGAGTCCGAGTACATGCGCGAGCGGTACGAGGGCTACATGCGCGAGGTGCCGTGCCCCACGTGCCAGGGCACACGGCTCAAGCCGGAGATCCTTGCGGTCACCCTGGAGCACGCGACGCAGGGTGAGCGTTCGATCGCCGAGGTCTGCGCCCTGTCGATCGACGAGGCGTCGAAGTTCCTCGACGAGCTGGTGCTCGGGCAGCGTGAGGCGATGATCGCCGGCGCGGTGCTCAAGGAGATCCAGGCACGCCTGCGCTTCCTGCTCGACGTCGGCCTCACCTACCTTTCGCTCGACCGCGCGTCGGGCACGCTCTCGGGTGGCGAGGCGCAGCGCATCCGGCTGGCCACGCAGATCGGCTCGGGCCTGGTGGGTGTGCTCTACGTGCTCGACGAGCCGTCGATCGGCCTGCACCAGCGCGACAACCACCGGCTGATCGAGACCCTCACGCGCCTGCGCGACCTCGGCAACACGCTGATCGTGGTGGAGCACGACGAGGACACGATCCGCGCGAGCGACTGGGTCGTCGACATCGGCCCGGGCGCGGGCGAGCACGGCGGGCACATCGTCCACAGTGGACCGTACAAGAAGATGCTGAAGAGCAAGGAGTCGCTCACCGGCGCCTACCTGTCGGGCCGCCGCGCGATCGAGGTGCCGGCGATCCGGCGTCCGGTCGACAAGAAGCGGCAGCTCACGGTCGTGGGCGCGCGCGAGCACAACCTGCGCGGCATCGACGTGTCGTTCCCCCTGGGCTGCCTGGTGTCCGTCACCGGCGTGTCCGGCTCGGGCAAGTCCACGCTCGTCAACGACATCCTCGCCCAGGTGCTGGCCAACAAGCTCAACGGCGCGCGTCAGGTGCCGGGCCGCCACACGCGGGTCAACGGGCTGAACACGGTCGACAAGCTGGTGCGCGTGGACCAGTCGCCGATCGGCCGCACCCCGCGGTCGAACCCGGCCACCTACACCGGCGTGTGGGACCACGTGCGCAAGCTGTTCGCGGCCACCACCGAGGCCAAGGTGCGCGGCTACCAGCAGGGCCGGTTCTCGTTCAACGTCAAGGGCGGCCGCTGCGAGGCGTGCGCGGGCGACGGCACGATCAAGATCGAGATGAACTTCCTGCCCGACGTCTACGTGCCGTGCGAGGTCTGCAAGGGCGCCCGCTACAACCGCGAGACCCTCGAGGTGCACTACAAGGGCAAAACGGTGTCCGACGTGCTGGACATGCCGATCGAGGAGGCGGCCGAGTTCTTCGAGCCGATCAAGGCGATCCACCGGCACCTGCAGACGCTCGTCGACGTCGGCCTCGGCTACGTGCGCCTGGGCCAGCCCGCGCCGACCCTGTCGGGCGGCGAGGCGCAGCGGGTGAAGCTCGCGAGCGAGCTGCAGAAGCGCTCGACCGGCAAGACCGTGTACATCCTCGACGAGCCGACCACGGGCCTGCACTTCGAGGACATCAGCAAGCTCATCGGCGTGATCAACGGGCTGGTGGACAAGGGCAACACGGTGATCGTGATCGAGCACAACCTCGACGTGATCAAGACGTCGGACTGGGTCATCGACATGGGCCCGGAGGGTGGCTCCGGTGGCGGCATGGTCGTGGCGGAGGGTTCGCCCGAGCACCTCACGACCGTGCCGGAGAGCTACACGGGCGAGTTCCTCAAGCACGTCCTCAACCCGGCCTGACCCCGTCCCGGTGCGGTGGCCCGAAACCGGGTCGCCGCACCGGCGGGCGTCAGTCCTTGCCGGTCGTGCGGTCGACAACCGGCGAGAGCGGTCCGTAGTACAGCGCGCGCACGCGGAAGGCGGAGCCCTGCTCGCCGGGCAGCAGCGACAGCGCGCAGGTCGTCGTGTCGGGGTCGGTGATCTCGACCGGGACGAAGTCCGCCGCGTCCGGGTTGCGGATCTCCACCAGGAACCCCGTCTCGTCGCGGGAGCGGTCCGCCCAGGTGAAGTGCACGGCCGCGTCCTCGGCCGGGACCACGGTCACCTCGGCCGGAGCAGCGGCGTCCCCTGGCGTCCGCACCGGCACGGCCGTGGCCAGGGGAGTGGCGTGTCCCGCGGAGCCGGGCCGGCCGGCGGAGCCCGGCTGCACGACCGCCGACACGGGCCCGTAGAAGTCCCGCACGCGGTAGTAGAACGGTGTCTCCGGGATCAGGTCCGGGTGCCGGTAGGTGGTCTGCGAGCGCGGGATGTACCGCAGCGCCGTCCACGGGCCGTCGGCGGAGTTCGCGTATTCGAGCAGGTGCCCAGCCGCGGCGGGGTCGCCCGCGGACCAGCGCAGGTCGATGTCCGTCGGGGTCGTGAGCGTCGCCGTGAGGCCGTGGGGCGGTGGCTCCGGAGCGGCGGCCGGGGCCGCAGAGCAGCCGGCGGCGACCAGCACGGCCAGCGCCGCGAGCGCGAGGCGGGTTTCACGGGCACGGCGAAGCCTCCGGGACGTCCAGGCGGCGGCGGTGCCGCGTCAGCCTAGGAACCCGTGCCGGTGATCGACAAGGCGCGTCCCGATCACCGGCACCACCCATCCGCCCGGCCTCCGGCGACGAATTCCTCCGGCGAACTTTCTGAATTCGCGGTGAACCGCATGGCGCCGGCATCCGTGTGAGGGGTGTCGGGGGCTCTCACCGGCGACGGCACGACCCACTCTCACCTCGGAAGGGGGGCGATCTCACGGTGGACACGGCGGCGGTGCTGGGCGTGCGGCGACGACCGGCGTTCACGCCGCGGTTTGCAGTACTGTCCTCGCCTACCCAGAACACCGTCGGGAGGTCGAGGGTGGCGATCGGACGCGGGCGGCCGAAACGGGCCGCCGCCGAGCGGCTCGTGGAGCAGCTCTACGCGGAACACGGCCGGAGCCTGGTGGCTTACGCGACCAGGCTCACGGGTGACCGCGCGGCCGCCGAGGACGTGGTCCAGGAGACGCTCGTGCGCGCCTGGAAGCACGCCGACGACCTGAGCGGCGACCGCCAGGGGTCCGTGCGCGGCTGGCTGCTCACCGTGGTCCGCAACCTCGTCACGGACCGGGCGCGGGCTCGCGCTTCGCGGCCGCCGGAGGTCGCCGAGGGCCCGGAGACACTCGCGGCGCCGGTGGAACGCGACCACGCCCAGGGAGTGGTCGACTCGATGACGGTGCTGGGAGCCCTCGAAGGGTTGTCGCAAGAGCATCGCGACGTGCTCGTGGAGATCTACTATCGAGGGAGATCGGTGGCGGAGGCAGCCGAGATGCTGGGGGTCGCTCCCGGCACCGTGAAATCCCGGTCCTACTACGCCCTGCGCGCCCTGCGCGCGGCGATGGTGAGCGGCGGAACGGAGGCAGTGAGATGAGCGCGGTCGAGCAGGAGCACGCGCAGCTCGGCGCCTACGTCCTCGGCGCGCTGGACCCGGCCGAGGCGGTCGAGTTCGAACGCCACCTGGTCACGTGCGCGCAGTGCCGCTTCGAACTCAAGGACTTCGGCGCCCTGCGGGAGGCGCTCGACGAGGTGCCGCCCGAGGCGTTCCTCGACGGCCCGCCCGAGGGCGGTGACCTGTTGCTGCAGCGCACGCTGCGCCGGATCCGGGCCGAGGAGGAGCAGGCCGGCCCCACCGAATCCACCGCGGCACCGAGCCGCGCCGGTTCACGCCGGGGGCTCGCGATCGCGGCCGCGGCGGTCGTCGCCGCGGTGGCGCTCGGCGGCGGGGTCTTCATCGGCCGTCAGACGGCGCCCGAGTCCGCCCAGCAGGTGGCCGTGCCCGGCACCCGGGACGTGGCCGCCACCAACGCGGCGACGGGCGCGAGCCTCACCGCGTCGGTGATCCCGGCGGCCGGCTGGGTCAAGGTGCACGTGGCCGTGAAGGGGATCCCCGCGGGCGAGAAGTGCAAGCTCGTGGTCACGGACAAGGCCGGCGCGAAGTGGGACGCCGGCAGCTGGCTCGTGTCGGAGAAGTGGAGCACGCAGGGCTTCGGCCTCGACGGTTCGGCGCTGGTCGCACCGGCGGACGTCGCGTCGGTCGGCATCGTCACCCTCGACGGCCGGGACCTGGTCTCGGCGCAGGTGTAGGCCGTGGCGGCAGCGGAGTACCGGTTCTCCAGCACCTGGTGGCTCCCGGCCGCCCCGGCCCGCCGGGTCTTCGACGCCGTCGTGGACCTCGAGGCTTACCCGAACTGGTGGCGCGACGTGCGCTCGGTCCGCCGCCTCGACGACGACTCCGCCGAGGTCGTCTGCCGCTCGAGCCTGCCCTACCACCTCGTGATCGCCATGCACCGCGAGGAAGAGGACCCCGTCACCGGCCACGTCCGTGTCGGCCTGAGCGGCGACCTGGAAGGGTTCCTCGCCGGCGCGCTGCACGCCGTCGGCGCGGGCACGCGGCTGGAGATCACGCAGCACGTGCGTGCCCGCAAACCGTTGCTGCGCAAACTGGACACGGTGGCCCGGCCGTTCTTCCGCGCCAACCACGCGTGGATGATGCGCCGGGGTCACCGCGGCCTGACCGCCTACCTGGCCTGACCCGCCACGCACAGCTCGGGCTCCGCGGCCGGGCGCGGGCGGCGCACCAGCACGAGCGCGGCCGCCACCGCGGCGAGTGCCACGAAGCCCGCGCTCAGCCCGTATGCGAGCCGGTAACCCGAAGCGAGTGCGGCGCGAGCCCCCTCCGATGCCAGCCCTGCCGTGCGCGCCGCCGCTGCAGTGGCGAGTGCCGCGGTGCCGATGGCCGCGCCGACCTGCTGCGTGGTGGTGATCAGGCCCGACGCCACCCCCGCGTCGGCCGGGTCGGTGCCGGACATCGCAAGCCCCATCACGGCCGGGATGGCCGCGCCCGCACCGGAACCCATCAGCACCAGCGCCGGGAACACGTGCAGGAAGTAGCTGCCGTCCGTGGGCACAGTGGTGAGCAACGCGAAGGCGATCACGACCACCGCGAGCCCGCCCAGCAGCACCGCGCCCGGCGTGAAGCGCGCGCTGAACTTCGCGGAGATCCCCAGCGAGAACACCGCGATCATCACCGGCGCCGGAAGGAACGCGAGCCCGGTGGCGAGCGCGTCGAGCCCGAGCACCTTCTGCAGGTACAGCGCCGTCACGAACTGGAAGCCCATCATGCCGGCGACCATGAACACCATCGTGACGTTGGCGCCGCTGACCGCGCGAACGCGGAACAGCCGCAGCGGCAGCAACGGAGTCCGCGCGCGAGCCTGCCGGACGACGAACGCGACGAGCAGCAAAGCCGCGCCCGCCAACGGAAGCGCGGCGCCGGTCTCGACGATCCCATACACCAACAGCATCACGCCGCCCGTCACGAGCACGGCGCCCAGCGCGTCGATTCCCGTGCGCAACCCCCGGCCGCGATCGGCGTCCACGACCAGCGGCGCCAGCACCAGCGCGGCGACGCCGATCGGCAGGTTCACGGAGAACGTCCAGTGCCAGTCGAGCGCCTGCGTGAGCGCGCCGCCGGCGATGAGCCCGATCGACGCGCCCGAGGCCTGCGTGAAGCTGAAGACGCCGATCGCCCGGGCCTGCGCACGGGGTTCGGGGTACATCGTCACGATCATGCCCAGCACCACGGCCGACGCGAGCGCGCCGCCGATGCCCTGCACGAACCGGGCGGCCACCAGCACCGCCGCGTCGGTCGAGAGCCCGGCCAGGAGCGACGACGCGGTGAAGACCACGAGCCCGGCGAGGAACACCCGCCGCCGGCCCAGCAGGTCACCGAGCCGGCCCGAGAGCAGGAGCAGCCCGCCGAACGCGACGAGGTAGGCGTTGACGACCCAGGCCAGCCCCGCGGACGTGAAGCCCAGCTCGGCCTGGATCGAGGGCAGCGCGACGGCGACGATGGTCCCGTCGAGCACCACCATGAGCGAGGCCGCGCACAGCACCACCAGTGCGACGGCCCGGCGACGGACTTCCGGCATTTCGGTCCCTCCAGAACGATCACCGAAGAGAATCCCCAGGTCGTGCCCAGGGCATCTCTTGTTACAGTGACCATCTTGTGTGACCATCGAGGCGCGCGGAAGGAGGCACTTTCATGTCCCAGGGAAACACCGCTGTGACCGACCAGGTCAGCGCGATCGACCCGGAGAAACTCGAGGCGTGCACGCTGCTCGAGGTGCTCAACCGGATCAGTGGCAAGTGGGCGATCGGCATCCTGTTGGAGGCGTCGCAGGGCCCGGTGCGGTTCACGGAGCTGGAACGCTCGGTGGCGGGCATCAGCCGCCGGATGCTCACGTTGACCCTGCGCAATCTCGAACGCGACGGGCTGCTGGAGCGCACTGTCTACCCGACCGTGCCGCCGCGCGTGGAATACGAGGCGACGCCGATGGCGCGTGAGCTCTACGGCACGTTGTCGGGTCTGGTCGACTGGGCGCAGCGCCACCGCGAAGCGATCGCCGTGGCGCGCGAGGCCTACGACGCACAGTAGAAACACGTGTGCCGTGGTCGTGAGCACGGGGGACGCTCACGACCACGGCACACGGGGGTGTTCGCACCCCGGCGGGGGAGTGTGGGCCGGAAGGAGCCCTGGGGTGCGAACGGCTTCAGTTGCCCGCTGACGCTCCGACCGGTTCGCCCCGGTCGGTGGGCGGCTCAGTGGCGGGCGGTTCGGCCGGTGCGGGCGCTTCGTCGAGCAGCGTGGCTTCGTCGAACGGCGCGGACCCCGCGAAGACCTGGCGGGACTTGTCGCGGTCGAACTCCTTCATCCACGATCCGATGAGGACGGTCGCCACGGCGTTGCCGGCGAAGTTCGTCAGGGCGCGGGCCTCGGACATGAACCGGTCGATGCCGAGGATGAACCCGACGCCGTCGACCAGTTCCGGCCGGTGCGACTGCAGGCCACTCGCCAGGGTCGCGATGCCGGCGCCGCTGACGCCCGCCGCGCCCTTCGAGGCGAGGATCATGAACAGCAGCAACCCGATCTGCTCGCCCAGCGCCAGTGGCTGGTCCTGCGCCGTGGCGATGAACAGCGTCGCCATGGTCAGGTAGATCGCCGTGCCGTCGAGGTTGAACGAGTACCCCGTGGGCACCGTGATGCCGACGACCGGCTTGCTCACCCCGAGGTGCTCCATCTTCGCGATCAGCCGCGGCAGCGCCGATTCCGATGACGAGGTGGACAGGATCAGCAGGAACTCGCGGCCCAGGTACCTGAGCAGCTGGAGGATGTTGACCCGGGCGCCCAGCCACAGCACCGTGCCGAGGATGCCGAACACGAAGATCAGGCAGGTGACGTAGAAGCCGAGCATGATCACCAGCAGGCTGCGCAGCGCGCCCCAGCCGGTGGCGCCGACCACGGCCGCGATCGCGCCGAACGCGCCGACGGGCGCGGCCCACATGATCATCGACAGGATGCGGAACACCAGGCGCTGCACGTGCTCGATGCCGCGCAGGATCGGCTCGCCGCGCCGGCCGAGCTTCTGCAGCGCGAACCCGGTCAGCAGCGCGATGAGCAAGGCCTGCAAGGTCTGGCCCTCGGTGAACGCCGAGACGAACGAGGTCGGGATGATCCCGAGCACGAAGTCGACGCCACCCTCGGCGCCCTTGGCCTGGTCGTGGACCTTCGTGACGTCGGCCGGGTTGAGGTGCAGACCACTGCCCGGGTGCAGGATGTTGCCGACGATGAGGCCGATCGCGAGCGCGAACGTCGACATGACGACGAAGTAGACCAGCGCGGTGATGCCGACCTTGCCGACCTTCGCCGCCTTCGCGACCGAGCCGATGCCCAGCACGATGGTGCAGAAGATGATCGGCGCGATCATCATCTTGATCAGGTTGACGAAACCGGTGCCCAGCGGTGCGAGCTGTTTGCCGACCGACGGCCAGATCAAGCCGACCGCGGCGCCGACCACCACGGCGACGATCACGGCCAGGTAAAGGTAACGCGTGCGGTCGCGCTTGGGCGCGGCTGCTTCGGGGGTCGGTGTCGGCACCGTTGCCTCCAGTAGGGGAATGGGTGGAACGCCGGTCACTATGCGGGGAGGATATGACCAGCGTCACCGTTGTGTTCATTGAGTTCGCACGAGAGGTCCAGTCCGGTTCGGACGGTGGTACGCGAGGGTCGTCGCACCACCCGGGTGTTGCCCCGCGCCCGCGTGTGCTGGTATGAGCACGTGCCTGCCCCCACCCGGACCCGGACCAGCCGCTGGAGCCTCGCCCGCCAGCTGCTGGTCCTCCAGCTGGCGGTGCTGCTGGTGCTCGTGGGCGGCGGGATCACCATCGCGTACCTCGACGCCGGCCGCACGACGACCGACCGGGCGCGCGACCAGTCGCTGGCGGTCGCCCACGCGATCGCCGACTCGCCGAGTGTGACCCGAGCGGTGTCCACACCGGACCCGACGGCCGTGCTGCAGCCCTACGCGGCGCGGGTGCAGACCGACGCCGACGTCGACTTCGTCACGATCATGACCCCGCAGGGGATCCGCTACACCCACCCGAACCCCGCGTTGATCGGGCAGCCGTTCCTCGGCCACATCGACGCCGCCCAGGAGGGTGGCGTGGTCACCGAGACCTACGCGGGTTCGCTCGGGCCTTCGGTCCGGGCCGTGGTGCCGGTGTTCGACGCGAACCATCGCGTCGTCGCCCTCGTGGCGGTGGGCATCACGATCGCCGCGATCTCCGCGGAGCTGCGCGACCGCGTGTGGCCGCTCGCCGGCGTCGCGGGCGCGGTGCTGCTCGTCGGCGCGTGCGGCGGCTGGCTCGTGAGCGCCCGGCTCAAGCGGCAGACGCGCGGGATCGCGCCCGGTGAGCTCAGCAACCTGTTCGAGTACCACGAAGCGGTGCTGCATTCCGTGCGCGAGGGCGTGCTGCTGGTCGGGCGCGACGGCCGCGTCGGCCTGTGCAACGACGGTGCGCGCACGCTCCTGGGTCTCACCGCGGATCCGGTCGGGCTGCCGCTGGTCGAGCTGGGGCTGCCGCCGGAACTGGTGGCCGCGTTCGTCTCCGCCGAGACGCGCACCGAGGAGCTGCACCTCACCGACACGCGCGTGCTGGTGGTCAGTACCACTGTCGTGCGCTCCGCCGGACGCGCACAGGGCACCGTGGTGATCCTGCGCGACCACACGGAACTGCAGACGCTGACGGGCGAGCTCACCACCGCCCGCAGCCTCGCGGAGGCACTGCGGTCGCAGGCGCACGAGGCGGCGAACCGGCTGCACACCGTCGTTTCCCTGGTGGAGCTCGGCCGGCCCGAGGACGCGGTGGAGTTCGCGACGGCCGAGCTCGCTCTGGCCCAGGAGCTCACCGACCGCGTGATGAGCGCGGTGTCCGAGCCCGTGCTGGCGGCCCTGTTGCTCGGCAAGGCCGCGGAGGCGAGCGAACGCGGCGTCGAGTTCACGATCACCCCCGACACCGTGATCGAGGACCTCGGCCCGGAGATCGTCGGCCGGGACCTCGTGACGATCCTGGGCAACCTCGTCGACAACGGCATCGACGCCGCCGCGCGCGGGGCGGACGGCCGGCCCGCCGTGGTCGTCACCGCGCGGACCGACGACGACGGGCTGCTGCTGCGGGTCGCCGACAACGGCCCGGGCGTACCGGAGGAAGCTGTAGAGGACATGTTCCGCCGCGGCTGGTCCACGAAGGCGGGCGAGGGCCACGGGCTCGGGCTCGCTCTGGTGGTCCAGGCCGTGCGCCGCTACGGCGGCAGCGTGGACGTCGGCCGGGACGGCGGCGCGGTGTTCACGGTCCGGTTGCCGAGGCAGGAGGCGCTGCGGTGATCCGCGTGCTGGTGGTGGAGGACGAGCCCGTGGCCGCCGAGGCCCACCGGCTCTACGTGGAGCGCTTGCCCGGCTTCAGCGTCGCCGGCGTGGTCCACTCCGGCGGCGACGCGCTGCGCTTCTGCGAACGCGAACCCGTCGACCTCGTGCTGCTCGACTTCTACCTGCCCGACACCCATGGCCTCGCCGTGTGTCGCTCCCTGCGCGCGGCCGGCCTGCCCATCGACGTGATCGCCGTGACCTCGGCGCGCGACCTCGCGCTGGTGAAGGCGGCGGTATCGGTGGGCGTGGTGCAGTACCTGCTGAAACCGTTCACTTTTGCTTCGCTGAGGGAAAAGCTCGAGCGCTACGCCGAGTTCCACCAGGCTTCGGGAGAGGTCACCGGCCAGGCCGAGATCGACCGCGCGCTCGCCACGCTGCGCACGAGCGAGCAGCACGCGCTGCCGAAGGGCATGAGCGCCGAGACCCTCGAAGCCATCACCTCCGCCCTCGCCGCCGCCTCCGAAGGCCTCTCCGCCGCCGGCGCGGCGAGCGCGATCGGCGCTTCGCGCGTCACGGCCCGCCGCTACCTGGAGTACTTGGCGGACAACGGGTTGGCCCACCGCGAGCCCCGCTACGGCCAGGTCGGCCGGCCCGAGGTCTGGTACCGCCACGGCCCCGCGTGAGGGCGGTGCCGCGTGGCTCAGGCGAGCCGCACGGAGATCGTCCAGAGCTTGCTGTCCCGTTCGTGGGGGTAGTCGTAGGCGACGTCGCAGCCCCAGCCGGACTGGCAGTTGTCGCCGTAGAACGTGGCGGTGCGGGGTCCGGTGACGGCGACCCCGACGTAGCCGCTGGAGCCGAGCGTGTCGCACGGGTGCACGCCGTTGGGCTTGGCGCAGTTGCGGGGCTGGTTGTCGTAGAAGCGGTGCAGGCCGGTCCAGGTGGCGCCGCTGTCGTAGCTGAACGCGATGTTGTTGCCGGGGCGGCCGAACACCAGCATCAGAATGCCGTCCTGCATCGTGTTCACCACCGGGGCGACGCCGCGGACCGCGTTCGCGTCGGCGGCACCGGGCACCTTCACCGCGAAGGCCGCGCCCCAGCTCGCGGCCGCGAGGTCCGCCGCGGAGTTCACCGGGCCGTTGGTGATCCGGCCCAGCAGTCGGCTGCGGATGACTTCGGACGTGGGATCGTCGTCCTGCCGGGTGATCATCAGCAACCTGCCGTCGGCCCGGCGGGTCACGCTGGACTCGCTGTAGTTGAAGGTGGCGGACAGGAACGGGGTGGCCGAGCGGGTCCAGGTGGTGCCGCTCTTCGGCATCGTCAGCAGGTAGGCGGCCGAGTGAGTGTTCGCCTGCCCGGCGTAGAACGGCGCGACCAGGTCGCCGTTGGGCAACGTGAGCACGCCCTGGAACAGACGCCCGGTCTCGCCGGCTCGGATGGTCGCGCCGGCCAGGTCGAGGTTCGCCCGGCCGATCCGCCAGCTCGCCCCGCCGTCGGCCGAGGTCCAGCGCACGAAGTACCGCTGCCTCGTGCCGTCCACCCGGCCGAGGCTTTCGAACACCGAGTACTCGCTGCCTGTCGCGACGCCGTTGGCCACCATGGCGAACTGGGCCGACGACAGGTCCTGCAGCTTCTTCCCGGTTCCGGCTTCGAGCGCGGGCTGCCAGCGGCCGGCGTCGTCCCGGTACTCGACGCGGGACTTGACCTGCCGGTCGCCGTCGGCGCTGACCAGGAAGCTGCGGATCAACCGGTGCTTCGTCGTGCCGGCCGCGTCCTGCCAGGTGACCCACTGCAGCGAAGGCATGGCGCGGAACTGCCGGTTCGGGTCCGCGGGCTCGATGGTCAGCGGGCCGTACCCCGGCTGCAGCGCCGCCGACGCCACCGGGGTGAGCACCCCGAGCGCCGTCAGGATGAGTGCGGCGAGCACACCAAGTCGTTTCACGATCTCCCCCTCGTCCGTCGATCGACGAGAAGAGCGTGTCTTCACGGACCGTCTCCCGGCGGGCGAATCGCCCGGTTTCACCCGGATGGTTGTTCGCTCACTGTTCTGTATAACGCTCTACACAGCTCGGCGGGGCGCGCGGTACGGTCGCCGCGAACCAGCCCGACGAAGGGGAAACCGGTGGAGCGAGACCCGCGCCCACGGCTGCGACTGCGGCACCTCGCGCACGAGCGGAGTGCCGAAGGCGGCGAACGTAGCTCTCCGCTCACCGTCCGGCGCCCCGCGACCGGATACACCTCGGCGACCGCCGTCTGCGGTTGGTGCGGCGCCGAACTCCGGCTGCGCGTCGCGGCCGCCCGGAAGGTGCGGCAGTCGCTGCAGGGGTGGGCGCTGGTGTATTTCGCCGGGGTGCTGGCCGTGGTCGGGGGCATGGCCGCGTTGTCGGCGTCGGTCGTGTGGCTCGCCGTCGTCCTGATGGTGGGCGGGCTGCTGGTGGCGGTGGTCGGAGCGGCGTTCTGGTGGTGGGCCACGGGTGTTCGTCCGGTGAGCGCGCTGCCGGACGGGAAGCCCGGGCCGCACGTGGTCAGGCCGGACCGCGGGCAGCGCTAGCACTCAGCGCGGTCGGCCCGGTGCGTCGGGCCGGGTCTGCCACGGGTGCGGTCCGTCGAGCGGCCGGTACTCCACGCCCAGCGCGTCGAGCCGCGGCAGGTGATGGTCGCGCAGCCGCGGCAGGAACTCGGCGAAGTCGCGGGGGCCGGTACTCCACGCCAGCTCCGCGAACGCGCTCAGCCGGGGGAAAGCCGCGTAGTCTACGCGCCGGGCGGTGTCGAGGTGCTCGGTCCAGACCTGGGCCTGGGCGCCGCGCAGGTGCGGACCGGTCAACGCCGGATCGTAGGTGTAGACGTCCTCCAGCGTGCGCAGGTAGCCGACGGGGATGGGCTCGTCCGGGTGGTCGGACTGGCGGTGGTCGAGGTACACGCGGTCTTCCGGGCACAGCACCACGTCGTGACCCCGTGACGCGGCCAGCTCGCCGCGTGCCTCGTCCTGCCAGGCGCCGATCACCATGGGCGGGAGGTCGTCGATGTCGAGGACCTCGTCCCAGCCGAGCGCCTGCCGGCCGCGCGAAGCCAGGTGCGCCGCGATCTCGCGGACGAACCGGCCGTGGGCCTCGGTCGCGCCCGGCACCTCGTCGCCGCCGAGGCCGATGACCGGCGAGGGGAAGACGTCCAGCACGTGGTCGAACACCGCGCGGAAGAAGTCCGAAGTGGATTCCGACGGATCCAGCAGCGAGGTGCTGATGCCCCAGGACGTCCACACCTCCCAGTCCGCGTCGGGATCGGGACCGAGCTTCGGGTACGCGGCGATGGCCGCGCGGGCGTGGCCCGGCACGTCGATCTCCGGCACTACCGTCAAAGCCCGCGAAGCGGCGTACGCGACGATTTCCCGTAGGTCGTCGGTGGTGTAGAACCCGCCGTGGGGGCGGCCGTCGCGCTCGGGGCCGTCGTGGCGGCCGACCATCGACGAACGCCGCCAGCCGCCGACCGAGGTCAGCCGCGGGAACCGCGGCACCTCGATCCGCCAGCCCTGGTCGTCGGTCAGGTGCAGGTTGAGCACGTTGAGCTTGTGCGCCGCCAGCAGGTCGACGAACCGCAGCACCTCGGCCTTCGTGCGGAAGTGCCGCGCCACGTCGAGCAGGCAGCCGCGCCAGCCGAACCGCGGGTGGTCCTCCACCACGCCGCACGGCAGCGTCGACCCCGTGCGGATCGACGCCGCCCGGAACGCGTCCGGACCGGCGAGCTGGCGCAGCGTCTGCCGGCCGTACACCTCGCCCGCGGCGTCGGCGACCGCCAGCGTGACCCCGCGCGGCGTGATCGTCAGGCGGTAGCCCTCGGAGGGCAGCTCCGGCGCCTGCTGCACGGTGACCGGCGCCGGCCACGGGCACGCGCCCGGCACCTCGGTGACGGAGACGGGGCGGGGGAGCAGGGTGTCGAACCCGGGCATATCAGCCTTTCACCGCGCCGGACATCCCGGCGACGAGCCGGCGTTGCACCAGCACGAAGAACACCAGAACCGGGATCGTCATGAGAGTGGACGACGCCATCACCGCGCCCCAGTCGGTGTCCTCCGGTTTGAAGAACACCAGGATCGCCTGCGGCAGCGTCTGGTTCTCGGTCTTGGAGATGATGAACGTCTTCGCGAACAGGAAGTCGTTCCACGCGTGGATGAACGCCAACACGCTCACAGCGACCAAGCCGGGCGCCACGAGCGGGAACAGGATCTGCCACGTGAAGCGCATCCGCGACGCGCCATCGAGCTTCGCCGCTTCCTCGAGCTCCACCGGCACCGCCGCGACGAACCCGCGCAGCATCCAGATCGCGAACGGCAGGCTGAACGCCAGGTGCACCAGCACGAGCGAGCCCAGCTCGTTGAGCCCGAACGCCGGCGCGACCGCGCCGATCTGGCGCATCAGGAAGAACAGCGGAATCGTCAGCGCCTCCACCGGCACCATCTGCGCCACGAGGATCATCACCAGCAGCACCGTGCGCCCGCGGAAGCGGAACCGCGTGAGCGCCACCGCCGACAGGAACGACAGCAGCAGCGACAGCACCACCACGGCCAGCGCGACCACCAGGCTGTTCACGAAGAACCGGCCGAAGCCCGAGACGGTGAGCACGCGCTGGAAGCTGTCGAGCGAAGGCGCGAGCGTCCACGGCTTCGGGTTGGCCGTCTGGATCTCACCCGCCGGCTTGAACGCCGAGAGCACCATCCAGTACAGCGGGAACGCCACGATCCCGGCCACCACGACCGCGATGATCTCCGCGACGAGCCGGCCCGGGCGGCGCACCCGGCGGCGGCCCGTTCTTGTCGAGAGGGACCGCGCACTGATCACAGCCATGCGGTGCTCCGGCGCTGGGACCGGACGTACAGCCCGGTGATCGACAGGAGCAGCAGTGTCATCACGACTCCGATCGCCGAGCCGAGGCCGTACTCCTGCCCGGCGAAGGCCTGCTGGTAGGCGTAGACGTTGAGCACGAGGTTGCGCCCCGCCACGCCGCCGCCGTTGGTCATCACGTAGATCTGCGTGAACACCTTGAAGTCCCAGATGATCGACTGGATCGTCGCGATCGTCAGCAGCGGCCGCACCATGGGCAGCACGACCGTCCACGTGCTGCGCCACATCGACGCGCCGTCGAGCGACACGGCCTCGAGGACCTCCTCTGGGATCGCCTTGATCCCGGCGTACATCGTGACCAGCACGAACGGGAACGAGCACCAGATCACCTCGGCGGCCACGAGCCCGAACGCGCCGAAGGTGCCGAACGTCCAGGAGTGGTGCGCCATACCCGTGAAGCCGATGCTCGAGAGCACCTCGTTCACGAGACCGAAGTCGGTGTCGAAGAGAAACAGCCACACGTACGAGCCGGCGATCGCGGGCGTCGACCACGCGCCGAGCGCCGCGAGGAACAGCAGGGTGCGCGGCACCGCGCGCACCCTCGACGCCAGCACCGCCAGCGCCGTGCCGACCACGAGGCTGCCGATCACGCACGCGGCGGCGAACCCGACCGTCTTCGCGAGCACCGTCCAGAACTGCACGTCCTGCAGGAGCGCCGCGTAGTTGTCGAAACCGAGGAACACCAGCGGCGCCGCGCCCGCGGCCTGGGGCTGGCCGTAGTCGTAGAACGAGATCAGCACCAGCTGGTAGATCGGGTACACCAGCAGCGCCGCGAGCAGGATGCCCGCGGGCAGCAGGTACATCAGGGCCGCCCGGCCGTCCCGGCGCCGGCGTGCGCGTCGGGGCGCGACCGGGGCCGGGACGGAGACGGGCAGCTGCTGGGTGACCATCAGCCGAAGTTCTTGTTCATCGCCGCCGTGGCGTCGGCGAGCGCCCCGTCGACGTCCTTGCCGCCGGTCGCGATCTGCTGGACGGCGGTGGGCAGCACGTTCTGGCTGTCGATCTTCGACCAGCCGGGCGTGCTCGGCACGAACTTCGTGCCGGCGGCGAGGGTGTCCACGAACGGCTTGAGCGTCGGGTCGCTCGCCGCGAGCTTCTTCTGCACGCTCTCCAGCGTGGGCAGGTTGCCCATGGCGTTGTACATCTTCTCCTGGTACTTCGCCCCGGCCAGCAGCTCCGCGAACTGCACGGCGAGCCCGTGGCGCTTGCTCGCGCCGAACACGCCCAGCAGGTTGCCTCCGGCGAACGCGGGCGCGACCGAGCCCGGGGTGGTGCCCGGCAGCGGGACCACGGCGTACTTGCCCTTCACCGCGCCCTGCTCCACGGCCTTGCGGTTGAAGTCACCGCCGATGGTCATCCCGGCCTTGCCGCCGGCGAAGGCGGTCACGCTCTGCGTGCCGGTGAGGTTCGCGCAGGCGGCGGGCGGGCAGATGTCGTCCTTGAGCAGGTTCGCGTACGCGGTGATACCGGCTTTCGCCTGAGGGGATTCCACAGTCGACGTCCACTTGCCACCGTCGGACTCGGCCACGTCACCACCGTTGGCCCAGACGAACGGCAGAAGTGCGTAGGTGTACTTGCCACCGGTCGAGATGCCGTAGAGGTCGGGCTTGGCGGCGTGGATCTTGCGGGCGTCATCGGTCAGCTCCGCGAGGGTCGCCGGCGGCTTGAGGCCCAGCTCGGTGAACACGTCGGTCCGGTAGTAGAGGGCGCGGATGCCGGTGTACCAGGGCAGGCCGTAGGTCTTGCCGCCCGACTTCGCGGTGTCGAGCACCGAGGGCAGCAGGTCCTTGCCCTCGCTCCACGACGAGATGTCGCCCGTGAGGTCGCTGAGCGCGCCGGTCTGGGCGTAGCTCGCCACATCGGTGTTGCCGAACTCGGCGACGTCCGGGGCGTTCGACGGGTCGTTGAAGGCGCCGGAGAACTTGTCGGCGCGGCCCTCGACCGGCACCCACTGCACGTCGACGTCCACGCCGGCGTGCGCGGCCTTGAACTCGGTGATCGCCTCCTTCACCGCCGCTTCCTTGGGTGCGCGGCTGGCCTCGTCGAACAGCCACACCCGCAGGGTGCCGGTCTGGTCGTCCCCGCCGGCCGCGGCCGGGGCGGACTGCGTGGGCGCGCAGCCGGCCAGCAGGGCCAGCGCCGCGGTGACACTGATGACGGTGGACGTACGACGCACTCTCATCGTTGAGCTCCCAGAGGGTAGGGCCCGGCGGCGGCGGACCGGTCGGTCCGCCGCCTGCGGGAAACGCCGGGTCAGGCGAAGAAAACGGAGTTGACCGACGGCACGGCGAGCGAGCCGGCGACCGCGCCGGGCAGGCCCGTGGCCGCGTCGCGCGGCAGCCAGGTGACGGTGCCCGAACGCTGGTTGGACACGTAGAACCAGCGCTCGTCGGGCGAGAGCGCGAGGTGGCGCGGCCAGTTGCCTCCGGTGTCCACACCGGACACCAGCTTCAGCGTGGTGCCGCCGCCGGAAACCGAGAACGTGGCGATCGTGTTCGGGCCGCGCACGGTCGCGTAGACGAACTTCGCGTCGTTCGACACGGCGATCTCGCCGGGGAACAGGTCGCCGGTGCTGCCGGCCGGCACCGCCGGGACGACCGCGAGCGGCGTGAGCTTGCCCGCAGCCGCGTCCCAGGAAAGTACGGTGATCTCCGGCCGCAGCTCCTGCGCGAGGTAGGCGTAGCGGCCGTTCGGGTGGAAGGCGAGGTGCCGGGGCCCCGCGCCGGAGGAGAGCGTGACCTGCTGGTGCAGCGCGAGTTTCCCGCTGCCGGTGTCGAGCGAGTACACGTAGACCGAGTCGGCGCCGAGGTCGACCGAGAGCACCCACTGGCCGGTCGGGTCGTTCACCACCTGGTGCGCGTGCGCGTCGCGCTCGGCCCCGGTGTGCTGCTGCACGTCGGTGGCCGGGCCGAGCTTGCCGCCCGCGAGGATCGGCAGCACGACCACGCTGCCCGAGCCGTAGTTGGCCGCCAGCACGTACTTCTGGCTGCTGTGCACCGACAGGTGCGTGGGCGCGCTGCCCTTCGACGACACGGAGTTGAGCAGCTTCGGGCTCGTCGCCGTGGTGACGTCGAGTGCGGAGATCGCGCCGTTCGGGTCGCCCTCGTTGGTCACGTAGAGGGTGCGGCCGTCGCGGCTGCGGTCGAACCACGACGCGTCGGGCACGCCCGCGACGGTGCGCACCGGGGTGAGCGCCGGCGCGGTGCCCGTGCGGCCCGCGACGTCGAGGCCGTGTCCGGCCGGTGGGGTGCTGGTATAGCTGCCGACGTACGCGGTGGTTCCCGCGTCTCGCGGGCACCCGGCGGGTGCGGCGCTCGCGAGCTGTGTGCTGAGCACGGTGCCGAGTCCGGCGGCGCCTGCGGCGCCGAGGAACGTGCGACGGGAAAGTCCGGCCATCGAGGTTTCTCCCAACGGTGAGGGGACCAAAAGGTGGTTCAGACCACTGCCATGATCAATGCTGCCACGGCGAAGCCACTGACGGAAAGGACCGTCTCGAGCGCGGTCCACGTTTTCAGCGTCTGCGGCACCGAAAGACCGAAGTAGCGCGACACGATCCAGAAGCCGCCGTCGTTCACATGGGAGGCGATGATCGAGCCCGCGGAGATCGCGATCACGATCAGGGCCAGCTGCGGCTGCGAGTAGTGCAGCTCCACCACCGTCGGCGCGACGATGCCGCTCGTGGTCACGATCGCGACCGTCGCCGAGCCCTGCGCGATGCGCATGCCGCAGCTGATGATGTACGCCGCGAGGATCACCGGCAGGCCCGCATCGCCGAGTGAGCCGGCGACGGCCTTGCCGATGCCGGTCGCCGAAAGCACCGCCCCGAAGAACGAGCCCGCGCCCACCACCAGCAGGATCATCGCGACAGGGCGCAGCGCGTTCGTCGACAGCTGTGCCAGGTCCGCGCCCGTCATGCCGCGGCGGCGGCCCAGCAGCCACGACGCGAGCAGCGTCGCGATCGTCAGCGCGATGGCCGGGGTGCCCAGGAACGCCGCGACGCCGGCGGCGCCGGAGTTCTTCGGCAGCACGATGCTGCCGAACGTGCCCACGAGGATCAGCACGAGCGGGATCGCGATGATGCCGCTGACCAGGCCGAGCGACGGCGGGTTGGTGGCGTCGTCCTCGTCGTCACCGGCGAGCTTCGCGAATTCCTCGGCGAGCGGCACGTTCACGCGTTTGCCGATCCAGGTCGAGTAGAGGATGCCGCCGACGAACCACGCCGGGATGCCGCAGACCGCGCCCATCAGGATGAGCCAGCCGAGATCCACGTGCAGCAGCCCGGCGGCCGCGACCGGCCCTGGGTGCGGCGGGATGAACGCGTGCGTGATCGACAGGCCCGCCAGCAGCGGCATCGCGTACAGCACGATGGAGCGGCCGCCGTGCTTGGCCGCAGCGTAGACCAGCGGCGCCAGCACGAAGATGCCGATGTCGAAAAACACCGGGATGCCGAAGATCAGGCCGGACAGACCCATCGCGAGCGGCGCCCGTTTTTCGCCGAACGAGCGCAGCAGCGCCGACGTGAGCACGCGGGCGCCGCCGGACCGTTCGAGGATCGACCCCAGCAGGGTGCCGAGACCGATGATCGCCGTGATGTGCCCGAGGATGCTGCCGAACCCCTTTTCCAGCAGGGAGTCCGACGTCTTCTGCGCGGTGCCGACCAGCGTGCCCACCGGCAGCCCGGCGGCCAGCGCGGTGAGCACGCCCACCACGATCAGCGCGATGAACGGTTCGACCTTGACCTTGATGATGAGCACGAGCAGGACGGCGATCGAAACCGCGGCGAGCGTGAGCAGACCGCCGGTCGTGGTCTGCAGCCAATGGATCATCGGCCCCTCCCGGGGTGACGAAGGGAATGGCCGGCGAGGGCGCCGGTGGGGTGGGTGTCCTCGATCGCGGCGACGCCGTTCACGAAAACGCAGGCGATCCCCTTGGCGGGCTGCCTCGGGTTTTCGAACGTGGCGGTGTCGATGATCGTGGCGGGATCGAACAACACCAGGTCGGCCGCGTACCCGGGGCGTACGAGGCCCCGGTCGGCGAGCCGCAGCCGCCGCGCCGCGCGCCCGGTGAGGTGCGCGACGCAGTCGGCCAGCCCGAGCACGCCCAGTTCGCGGACGTAGCGGGCGAGGTAACGGGGGAACGTGCCCCAGGCCCGCGGGTGCGGCCGGTTGCCGACGAGCAGGCCGTCGGAACCGCCGGTGTGCGTGCGGTGGCGCATGATGGCCCGCACGTTCTCCTCGTGGCCGATGTGCATCAGGCACGACGTGCCGAGGCGCTCGTCGACCAGCGTGGCGAAGTACAGCTCGGCGGGCGTTTTACCCTGTGCCCGCGCGGACTCCGCGACGCTGTGGCCCACGAGTCCGGCGTTGCTCTGCCGGCGCACGCCGTTGATCTCGATGCCGGACCAGTCGATGGGCACGCCGTGCGCGCCGTCCGAGCCGGTCTCCTCGATCTCGACGCGGATCCGCTCGCACGTGTCCGCATCGGACAGTCGCGCGAGCGTCGCGTCGAGCCCGCCCTCGGTGGCCCAGCTCGGCAGCAGCGCCGAGAGGTAAGTGGCGCCCGGAAGGTACGGGTAGGTGTCGAGGGTGATGTCGCCGCCGGCGTCGAGGGCGTCGTCCAGCAGCTTCAGCAGCTCCGGCGCTTTGCCCTTGTTGACGGAGAAGTTCATCGTGGCGTGCGCGAGGTGCAGCGGGCAATCCGCGCGGCGCGAAACATCGACCATCTCGGCGAAGGCCTCCAGCGCGCCCGCGCCGTAGCTGCGGTGGTGGGGGCTGTAGTAGCCGCCGCGCTCGCCGACCACGCGGCACAGCTCGACGAGTTCGGCCGTGTCCGCGTACATGCCCGGGGTGTAGGTGAGCCCCGAGGACAGCCCGAAAGCGCCTTCTTCGAGGCCGGTCGCGATGAGTTCCTTCATGCGGTCGAGCTCGGCGTCGGTCGCCGGCCGGTTCTCCCAGCCGACGGCGAGCATCCGGACCGTGCCCTGCGGCACGAGGTAGGCGGCGTTCACGGCGACGCCGCGGTCGAGCCGGTCGAGGTACTCGCCGACCGAGCGCCAGTTCCAATCGAAGCCGGCGGGGTCGTCGTTCCAGCCGGCGAGCTGCTGGCGCAGGGCCTCGAGCACGGTGTCGTCGACCGGTGCGTACGAGAGACCGTCCTGGCCGAGCACCTCGGTGGTCACGCCCTGGGAGACCTTCGCGAGGTGGTCCGGTTTCGTGAGCAGCTGCAGGTCGGAGTGCGAGTGCATGTCGATGAACCCCGGCGCGAGCACGAGGCCGTCGGCGTCCAGAACGCGCTTTCCGGTGAGCGAGCCCGGTTCGGCGACCTCGGCGATGCGGTCGCCGGTGATCCCGACGTCGTGGCGGGTCAGCGGGTCGCCGGTGCCGTCTGCCACTTGGGCGCCGCGGATGACAGTGTCCATCAGCGCACGTCCATCAGAACCACGTCCGCACGAAGTCGACGACCGTCTCGCCGTCGGTGTCCACCACCGGCAGCAGCGGCCACTTGTCGAACGTCGTGCACGGGTGGGAAAGCCCGAGCCGCACCCAGTCGCCGACCTCGACGGGCGACTCCGGGGGCAGCGCGAGGAACGCGTGCTGGTCGTTGAGCTTCGTGACGGTGTGACCGGTCAGTTCGGTGACGACCCCGGTCTTGCGCAGCAGCTGCGGTTCTGGCATGCCCTCGTCGTAGGGTAGATCGCGCTTGCCGGCGGTGAGCAGCGCCAGCTCGGGGGTGGGCTTCGAGGTCACCTGTGCCCACGCGTGCAGCGCGGCGTGGAACGGCTCGACGCCGGCCAGCCGCGGGTGCACGCCGAGCGGTGAGATCTCGCGGTAGAAACCGTCGTCGTGGGTCACGTACGCGCCGCTGCGCAGGATCGGCAGCACGTCCATGCCGTCGGGCCACGGTTTCGTGAGCTCCTGTGCCACGCGGTCGAAGTACGCGCTGCCGCCGGCCGTCACGTACACCTGGCCCTCGGCGAGCAGCCCCTTGTCGGCGAACGCGATCGCCGAGTCGCGCAGAGTGTCCACATAGGAACTGATCTTGGTCAGCGCGGCGTCGTCGGTGTCGTGCGACAGCGCGCCCTCGTAGCCGCCCGTGCCGCGCAACCGCAGCACCGGGCTCTTGGCGACGGCCTCGGCCACGGCCAGCGCGGTCTCGGGGTCGCGCACCCCCGTGCGCCCGCCGGCGCCACCCAGTTCGACGAGCACGTCGACCGGACGCGCGGACCCGGCCAGCGCCTCGGTCATCAGCTCGACCCCGCGCACGGAGTCGGCCCAGCACACGAACTCGAACGCCGGGTCCGCGGCCAGCTCACCCGCGAGCCAGCGCAGGCCCGCCGGGTCCACGAGCTGGTTGGCCAGCAGGATCCGCGAGACGCCGAACGCGCGGTAGACCCGCAGGTGCCCGGCGTTGGCGGCGGTGACGCCCCACGCGCCGTGCTCGAGCTGGCGCGCGAACAGCTCGGGCGCCATCGTGGTCTTGCCGTGCGGCGCGAGCGCGATCCCGTGCACGCCGCACCACGCGGCCATGGTGGCGAGGTTGTGCTCCAGCGCCGCGGCGTCGAGCACCACGAACGGGCCGAAGAAGCCGTCGGCGAACAGGTTCGCGCGCCGGGCCGCGGCCTCGTCGAGGGTGAGCCCGGCCAGCGCGGGCGTGATCGAGCGGAAGCGCCAGTCGATCTTCTCGTCCCGGCCGGCGCGGACGGCGGCGGTCAGGGCGGCGTGCTCGGAGTTGTTCATCGATTCAGACCTCGTGGACCGAAATGGTTGCGTATTATGCAACGGGCGTTGCGCAAAATGTGCGACATAGGTGTAGCATCCGGTCCGCCACAGGTCAACGGGGTGACGGAACGGGGAGAAAGTCAGTGACCAGCCCGCCCGAGGTGCTCTGCATCGGCGAGTCGATGGCCCTGTTCGTGCCGGCCGAACCGGGCCCGCCCGAACAGGTGCGCAGCTGGCTGCGCACCTTCGGCGGCGCCGAGTCGAACGTCGCGTGCCACCTGCCCGCGCTCGGTGTTCCGAGCGCGTGGGTGAGCGCAGTCGGCGACGACCCGTTCGGCCGCGCACTGGTGCGGGAGATCGCTTCGGCCGGCGTCGACGTGAGCGGAGTCGAGATCGATCCGGCGCGTCCGACGGGCCTGTACGTCAAGGAAAGCGGCGCCCAGGGAAGCCCGGTACGTTATTACCGCACCGGTTCGGCCGCCTCGGCGCTCGGACCGGACCTCGTGAGCCGGCTGCACCTCGGCGGCGTGCGCGTGCTGCACCTGTCCGGGATCACGCCCGCGTTGTCGGCCAGTTGCCTCGCGCTCGTGCACGCGCTGCTGGAGGCCCCGCGCGGCGAGCGGCTCGTGTCGTTCGACGTCAACCACCGGCCCGCGCTGGCGCAGGACGTCTCCGTGCTCGCGGAGCTGGCCGGGCGCGCCGACCTCGTACTCACCGGCGACGACGAGGCCGAACGCGTGTGGGGGACCGGTGACCCCGCGCGGCTGCGGAAGCTGCTGCCCGGGCCGCGCACCCTCGTGGTGAAGCACGGCGAACGCGGCGCGACGCTCGTCGAGGGCGAGGCGGCGCCGGTGTTCGAACCCGCGCTGCGCGTGGACGTGGTCGAGCCGGTGGGTGCGGGCGACGCGTTCGCGGCCGGGTTCCTCGCCGCCACCCTGCGCGGCGCGGCCCCGTCGACCCGGCTGCGCCGCGGGCACCTCCAGGCCGCCGCGACCCTGCTGACCCACGACGACGTCGGTGTGCCCCTGCCCGCCCCCGTGGTGGATACGCTCCTGCGCGCGGACGCCGAAGAGTGGAGCGCGGCCCGCCTGACGGGAGAGGGTGTGGTGGCGAGGTGAGCCAGAGCCTGGACCGGGCGCTGACCGTGCTGGCCGGGCTCGCCCGCGGCGCGAAGACGCTGGACGAGCTCGCCGAGGAGATCGGCGTGCACAAGACGACCGTGCTGCGGCTGCTGCGCACACTCGAGTCGCACCACTTCGTGCGCCGCGAGGGGACCCGCCACTACCGCCTCGGCAGCGCGCTGTTCGACCTCGCGAACCAGGCGCTGGAAGACCACGACGTGCGCCGCAGCTCCCACGACTCGCTCGCGGCCCTCAACATCCGCACCGGGCACACCGTGCACCTCGCGTCCTACGAAGACGGCGAAGTCGTCTACATCGACAAGTTCGAGGGCCACCACTCAGTGCGGATGTACTCCCGCATCGGCAAACGCGCGCCCCTGCACTGCACCGCCGTCGGCAAGGTGCTCGTGGCCGCGATGCCGCGGGCGCGGCGCGAGGAGATCGCGCGTTCGCTGGACTACGTGGTGCTCACGCCGAACACGATCACCTCACCCGAGGCGTACCTGGCGGAACTGGAGAAGGTCGCCGAACGCGGTTACGCCGTGGACAACGCCGAGCACGAGGACTTCATCCACTGCATCGCGGCCCCCGTGCGCGGCGCGGGTGGCGAGGTGCTGGCCGCGGCGTCGATGTCGGTGCCGAAGGTGCTGCTGGACTACGACGGCCTGCTCGCGCTCGTGCCCGAGCTGAGGGCCGCCACCGACGAGGCTTCCGTCCACAGTGGATGGACGGGAAACGGAAAGGGGTAATGATGGGCAAGACGGCGATCACGACCGAGAACGCGCCGAAGCCGCCGGCGAAGTTCTCGCAGGCCGTCCGCAAGGGCAACATCCTGCAGGTCGCGGGCACGGTCGCGTTCGACCCCGCGACCGGCGCGGTCGTCGGCGACGACATCGCGACGCAGACGCGGCAGGTGTTCAAGAACATCGAGGCCCTGCTCACCGAGGCCGGTTCGGGCTGGGCCGACGCGGTGATGGTGCGCGTGTACCTCACCGACACGAGCCACTTCGCGCCGTTCAACGAGGTCTACAACGAGCTGATCGGCGACGGCCCGCACTCGGCTCGCACCACGGTCTACGTCGGCCTGCCCGCCGGTCTCCTCGTGGAGATCGACGTGCTCTGCGTGCTCGACTGAGCTCGGTGCACTGAGTTTCGCCGGGTTCGCCTGGGCTCGCCGGGCCGGCGGGCCCAGGCGCCCGGGTCAGCCCAGCACGCTCGTGTAGGCGTTGACCGCCGGCTGGCCGCCGAGGTGCGCGTAGAGCACGTTCGACTCGCGGGGGATTTCGCCGGTGCGGACGAGATCGATGAGCCCGGCCATGGACTTCCCCTCGTACACCGGATCGGTGATCATGCCCTCGAGCCGCGCCGCCGTGCGGATCGCGTCCAGTGTGGACTCGTCGGGGATGCCGTAGACGCCGGCGTGGTAGCGCTCGTCGAGGAGCACGTCGCCGATGCCGGGTGCGCCGATGAGCTCTGCGGTGTTCTCGGCGATGCGGGTGATCTGGTCGCGCGTCTCGGCGGGCTTCGCCGACGCGTCGATCCCGAGGATCCGGCGAGGTCGTCCGCTCAGCGCGGCGCCCGCCACCATCCCGGCCTGAGTGCTTCCGGTGACCGAGCAGACCACCACGGTGTCGAAGAAGACGCCGAGGTCGCGCTCCTGTTCTTCCAGCTCCGCGACCCAGCCCGCGAAGCCGAGCCCGCCCAGCGGGTGGTCGGACGCGCCGGCCGGGATCGCGTACGGCTTCCCGCCGCCGTCCTTGACCTCCGCGAGGACCTGCTCCCAGCTCTCCTTGAAGCCGATGCCGAAGCCGGCCTCGACGAGCCGCACGTCGGCGCCCAGGATCCGCGACAGCTGGATGTTGCCGACCTTGTCGTGCAGCGGGTCGTGCCAGTCGACCCAGCTTTCCTGAACCAGCACGGCTTTCAGGCCCGCGCGGGCCGCGGCCGCGGCGACCTGACGGGTGTGGTTGGACTGCACGCCGCCGATGGAGACCAGCGTGTCGGCGCCCTGGGCGAGCGCGTCGGCCACGAGGTACTCGAGCTTGCGGGTCTTGTTGCCGCCGTAGGCGAGACCGGAATTGAGATCTTCGCGTTTGGCCCACACGGCCGCGCCGCCGAGGTGCTCGGTGAGACGGTCGAGCCGGTGGATCGGCGACGGGCCGATCATCAGCGGGAAACGCGGGAAGTCGGCGAGGCTCACGGGGTCTCCAGGGTTGCGGCGGTTTCCAGGCTGGCTTCGAGGTCGGACCAGATGGTCGAGGTGACGGCGGCGGCGGTTTCGGCGTCACCGGCTTCGATCGCGTCGACGAGTTCGGTGTGCCGCCGGATCGAGCGGTGCGCGGGAAGGGAGCTGAAGCGCGCGTACTCGAGCCGGCGCAGCAGCGGGGTGTAGCGCTCGAGCGTCGCGGCGACGGCGCGGTTGCCGCACGCGCGTACGGGCACCTCGTGCAGTTGGTCGTCGGCGGCGATCGCCGCGGCGACGTCACCCGAACCGACCGCGGCGGCAAAGCGCTCGTTGGCCGCGCGCATCGCGGCGACCTGCTCGGTGCCGAGCCGGGGGAGCGCCTGACGGATGGCGAACTCGTGCAGCGCGCGGACGAGCTGAACGGCGTCGCGCACCTCGTCGCCCGCGATCGCGGCCACGCGAGTGTAGCTCTGCGGCTTGGACTCGACGAGCCCGTCGCCGGCCAGGCGCAGCAAGGCCTGGCGCACGGGAGCGCGCGACAGACCGAGCTCTTCGGCCAGGTCGGCGTCGCGCAGCGGGGTGCCGGGCGCGAGGCTGCCGTCGATGATCGCCTGGCGGATACGGTCGTAGGCCTCGTCGCGCAGCAGCGGCCGGGTGACCTTGGGAAGCGGACTCACATCTAACATGTTAGATGCCTTTCGAGCTGTTCGACAAGGCCTTCGGGACTCTGGGACGACGAAGGCCCGTCCGCGAAGGGGCGGACGGGCCTCGGAAGCGACGGTCAGTAGACCGGTCCGGTGTACTTCTCACCCGGGCCCTGGCCCGGCGCGTCGGGGACGGCGGAGGCTTCGCGGAACGCCTTCTGCAGCGACTGCAACCCGTCGCGCAGCGGCCCGGCGTGCAGGCCCAGGTACTCTACGGACGACGTGACGAGCCCGGCCAGCGCTGTGATGAGCCGGCGCGCCTCGTCGAGGTCGCGGTGGGGCGAGGTGTCCGGGTCGGCGTCGGCCAGGCCCAGGCGTTCGGCCGCGGCCGACATCAGCATCACGGCCGCGCGGCTGATCACCTCGACGCTCGGGATGTCCTCCAGGTCGCGGACGTCCGGGGAATACGGGGGCTGGTGGGGGGAATGCGGGGGCTGTTGCGAAGGTTGTTCTGACACGTCTGGTACCCTTCCACGAGCGACCAGCCCTTGAGAAATCGGGGGCAGCAAGTGGAGCCCCGCTCCCACCCGCGTCACCGCCTCAGGTGTCCGGGTCCGGTCTCGCCGAAGTGGTGGATGTCAGTGCATCCTTCACTGAGGTGAAGCGTTCGATCCTCGTGGTCGAACGCGATCGGAGACAGAGCGGGCCCCGTGAACCGGCAGGAAGCCGGTGGCGGGGCCTGAATCATGTGGGCACCAGGTCGAGAAGAGAAGTAGTCACTCGGACCAAGGAGGCCCCATCAGCTCCGAGACACGCATCAACGAACGTATCCGGGTGCCGGAAGTTCGGCTCGTCGGACCCAACGGCGAGCAGGTCGGCATCGTCCGGATCGAAGATGCGCTGCGGCTGGCACAGGAGAACGATCTCGACCTCGTCGAGGTCGCGCCTCAGGCACGCCCGCCCGTATGCAAGCTCATGGACTTCGGCAAGTTCAAGTACGAGAGCGCGCAGAAGGCCCGCGAGTCCCGCCGCAACCAGCAGTTGACCGTCATCAAGGAACAGAAGCTGCGTCCGAAGATCGACCAGCACGACTACGAGACCAAGAAGGGTCACGTGTCGCGGTTCCTGGCGGCAGGCAACAAGGTCAAGGTCACGATCATGTTCCGCGGTCGCGAGCAGTCCCGGCCGGAGCTCGGTTTCCGGCTGCTGCAGAAGCTGGCCGACGACGTGACCGAGCTGGGCTTCGTCGAATCGTCGCCCAAGCAGGACGGTCGCAACATGATCATGGTGCTGGCCCCGCACAAGAACGTGAAGCCCAAGGCCGTCAAGGCCGAGGCCGAAGCGCCCGAGGCGTAACGCCTCCCGCAGCGCCGACCAGCACAGTCAGCGGCACACCGGGGCACCGGTGTGCCGCCGCACGGAAGAGGACAGAACAACCATGCCGAAGATGAAGACGCACAGCGGTACGTCCAAGCGGATCCGCGTGACGGGCACGGGCAAGCTGCGCCGCCAGAAGGCCGGCCGCCGGCACCTGATGGAGAAGAAGTCCAACCGCCTCACCCGCCGTCTCGAGGGCACCACGGAGCTCTCCAAGACCGAGGCCGGCCGAGTCAAGCGCCTGCTCGGGATCTGACTCTCCTCGTACTCGCACCACATCACTCCGGGGTCTCCGCGCCCCCTGAAACCGACAGGATGGACCAGTGGCACGCGTCAAGCGGGCGGTCAACGCCCAGAAGAAGCGTCGCGCAACTCTCGAACTGGCCAGCGGTTACCGCGGCCAGCGTTCGCGGCTGTACCGCAAGGCCAAGGAGCAGACGCTTCACTCGCTCAACTACGCCTACCGCGACCGCCGTGCGCGCAAGGGTGATTTCCGCCAGCTGTGGATCACCCGCATCAACGCGGCCGCTCGTGCCAACGGCGTGACCTACAACCGGTTCATCCAGGGCCTCAAGGTCGCCGGTGTCGGGGTCGACCGCAAGATCCTCGCGGACCTCGCGGTCAACGACGCCGCCGCCTTCACGGCGCTCGCCGAGCTCGCCAAGGCGAACGTCAACACCGGCGAAGCGAAGTCGGCCTGACCGGCAGTTTTCCGCGGCCCGGGGCGGTCCCGTTCACCGAACGGACCCCCCGGGTCGTTGCTGCGCGCAAACTGACGCGCCGCGCGGAACGCGAAAAGACCGGCCGCTTCCTGGCCGAAGGCGTCAACGCCGTCGAAGCCGCGTTGGCCCACGGCACCGTTTTCGAGCTGTTCGCCACGGAACGCGCGGCTTCGGCGCACCCCGAGTTGATGGCCGCCGCTTCCTCGGCGGGTGTGGCCGTTTCGCTCATCACCGACCGCGCCGCCGACGGCCTGTCGGAAACCGTGACTCCGCAAGGCCTCGTGGCCGTGTGCGCCCTGGTCGACCGTCCACTCTCGACGGTGCTGCCCGATGCTCGCCTGGTGGTCGTCCTGGTGGACGTCGCCGAACCCGGCAACGCCGGCACCGTGATCCGCGTCGCCGACGCCGCGGGCGCCGACGCCGTGATCCTCGCGGGCGACACCGTCGACCCCCACAACGGCAAGAGCGTCCGCGCCGCCGCCGGCAGCACCTTCCACGTCCCGCTGGCCCGTGAGCGCGACATCCCGTCGGTGCTTGCGTCGCTGAGCGCCGCCGGTCTGCGCACCCTGGCCGCCCACGGCTACGCGGACACTTCGCTCGACGAGATCACGTTCGGTGACCCGGTCGCGTGGATCTTCGGCAACGAGGCACACGGCCTGTCCCAGGCCGTCCTGTCGGCGGCCGACGCCGCCGTCCGCATCCCGTTGTACGGCAAAGCCGAAAGCCTCAACCTGGCCACGGCGGCCGCTGTCTGCGTGTACACGGCCGCGATGGCTGCGCACCGCTGACCGCCGCTGCCGATCACGCTGCGCACATTCGCCCGCCTGTCGTCGACCGCCGCCATCCCCACCCGATCGGGTTGTGGGCAACTCCGCTGATCTGCGGCGATCTTCCCGGAACTGTCGTCCTCCGCCGATAGAATGGGCATGGGACGCCCCCCGGAGAGGGTGGGGGCTCCGGCAAAGTCTTTCGGCCTGGTTGTAGGGCGGGCACGGCTCCTGGTTGATCATGTGAGTGTCTCAGTCCCGTGATCATGTGAGAGAGCTGTGCCACTGCATCATCTGCCTGATTCCTGCTGTGCTTGAGCGTCTGGCCCGGTTGGGTGATGCGAATGTTGAGCGTGGGCGGGTTGCGGACCTTCGGCAAATCTGGCTGTGGTGCCGGATCCGCGACATCGGCGGGGTGTGCGCCACTCGATTGGTTCGGTTCTGGTGGTGGTGGCGGGAGCGTGCTCGGTCACCGCGATCGGGGCACTTACCCTGCTCGGCATCCAGCCCTCAACCACAAACGACTTTGCCGGAACCCTGCCGGAGAGGGCGGGGGCTGTGTGCCCGTCCCGAGCGCCGGGCGGGGTGATCGCTTCGGAAGCGGAGGGTGAGCGGCCGGGGCCGGTGGCCGATCCCCTAGACTGGGCTGCCCGATGTGCACGTGCGGCTTCCTGCCCGTGCGCTGCCGCTCAACCCGTCCCAGCGGACGCCGAGGAGTCATGTCCGGAGCCACAGACAAGCCGGTCGACGTGCTCGCACCGGAAACCCTGCGTGCGGCGATCAAGGCGGCCGAAGAGGCCTTCGCGGGTGCCACCGACCTGGAGGCGCTCGCCGCCGTCAAGCCGGCGCACCTCGGAGACCAGGCGCCGCTGCTGGTCGCGCGCCGGGCCATCGGCGCGCTGTCCAAGCAGGAGAAGGCCGACGCAGGCAAGCGGGTCAACGAGGCCCGCCAGGCCGCCCAGGCCGCGTTCGACGAGCGCCGCGCGGTGCTGCAGGCCGAGCGGGACGAGCACGTGCTGCGCGAAGAGGCCGTCGATGTCACGCTGCCGTGGGACCAGATCCCGCGCGGCGCCCGGCACCCGATCAGCACCGTGTCCGAGCGCGTGGCCGACGCGTTCATCGCGATGGGCTACGAGGTCGCCGAAGGCCCCGAACTCGAGGCCGAGTGGTTCAACTTCGACGCGCTGAACTTCGGCAAGGACCACCCCGCGCGCCAGCTGCAGGACACGTTCTACGTGGGCGAAGAGGACTCCGGCCTGGTGCTGCGCACGCACACCTCGCCCGTGCAGGCCCGCAGCCTGCTGCACCGCGACCTGCCGGTCTACGTCGTGTGCCCGGGCCGCACCTACCGCACCGACGAGCTGGACTCCACGCACACGCCGGTGTTCACCCAGGTCGAGGGCCTGGCCGTGGACAAGGGCATCACCATGGCCCACCTCAAGGGCACGCTCGACGCGTTCGCGCGCGCGATGTTCGGCGAGAGCTCCAAGACGCGGCTGCGCCCGCACTTCTTCCCCTTCACCGAGCCGTCCGCCGAGGTGGACGTGTGGTTCGAGGAGAAGAAGGGCGGCCCCGGCTGGGTCGAGTGGGGCGGCTGCGGCATGGTCAACCCCAACGTGCTGCGCGCGTGCGGCGTCGACCCCGAGGTGTACTCGGGCTTCGCGTTCGGCATGGGCATCGAGCGGACCCTGCAGTTCCGCAACGGCATCCCGGACATGCGCGACATGGTCGAAGGCGACGTCCGGTTCACCCTTCCCTTCGGAACGGAGGCGTAGTGCGAGTCCCGGTGAGCTGGCTGACCGAGCACCTCGACGTGGGTGACGAGGTCACCCCCCAGGACCTGGCCGACGCCTTCGTGCGGATCGGGATCGAGGTCGACGAGCTGAGCGAGCTCGGCCCCGTGACCGGCCCCCTCGTGGTCGGGCGCGTCGCCGAGATCGAGGAGCTGACGGGCTTCAAGAAGCCGGTGCGGTTCTGCCGCGTCGAGGTCGGCGAGGAGCCGGAGTCCGAAGAGGACACCGCCGCGTCCGATGAGGACGACGACGAGGACGACGACGAAGGCCCCATCGAGAACGAGGGCCCCCACGGCATCAAGACCCGCGGCATCGTCTGCGGTGCCGGCAACTTCGCCGAGGGCGACCTCGTCGTGGTCGCGCTGCCTGGCGTCGTGCTGCCCGGCGACTTCGAGATCGCCGCGCGCAAGACGTACGGCAAGGTCAGCGACGGCATGATCTGCTCCGCCAAGGAGCTGGGCCTCGGCGAGGACCACAGCGGCATCCTCGTGCTGCCGCCGGGAACCGCGAGCCCGGGCGACGACGCCAAGGAGCTGCTCGGTCTGTCCGACACCGTCATCGAGGTCACGCCGACCCCGGACCGCGGCTACGCGCTGTCGATCCGCGGCCTCGCGCGCGAGCTGTCCAACGCGCTCGACGTGCCCTTCGGCGACCCCGCGAACATCGACATCCCCGAGGCCGAGGGCGACGCGTGGCCGGTGCGGGTCGAGGACCCCGAAGGCTGCCCGCGGTTCGTACTGCGCCGTGTGAAGGGCCTCGACGCGACAGCGCCGTCGCCCTGGTGGATGCGCCGCCGGCTGATGCTCGCCGGCATCCGGTCGATCTCGCTGGCCGTCGACGTCACCAACTACGTGATGCTCGAACTCGGTCACCCGCTCCACGCGTTCGCGACCACCGCCATCCAGGGCGACCTGGTGGTGCGGCGCGCGAAGGCGGGGGAGAAGCTGACCACTTTGGACGACGTCGTACGCACGCTCGACGCCGACGACATCGTGATCGCCGACGACTCCGGCGTGATTTCGCTCGCGGGCACCATGGGTGGCGCCAGCACGGAGATCACCCCGGAAAGCACCGACGTGCTCCTCGAGGCGGCGCACTGGAACCCCGCGTCGATCAGCCGCACGGCGCGTCGCCACAAGCTGTTCTCCGAGGCGGCCAAGCGCTTCGAGCGCTTCACCGACCCGGGCCTGTGCGCGGCCGCGGTCGAGCTGGCCGCCAGGCTGCTGCGTCAGTACGGCGAGGGCGCCATCCAGCCCGGCCGCACCGACGAGGGCGGCGTCGCGCCGCTGCCGCCGGTCACCATGCCGATCAACCTGCCCGATCAGGTGGCGGGCGTGCGCTACGAGCGCGGCGTCACCGTCCGGCGGCTCACCCAGATCGGCTGCAAGGTCCAGGTGAGCACCAGCGACGCGGGCATCTCCTCGGTCACCGCGACCCCGCCGAGCTGGCGCGCCGACCTCGTGCAGCCCGCGGACCTCGTCGAAGAGGTGCTGCGGCTCGAGGGCTACGAGAGCATCCCGTCGGTCCTGCCGGCGGCGCCCGCGGGCCGTGGTCTCACCGAAGAGCAGAAGCGCCGCCGCGGTGTCGCCCGTGCTCTGGCCGAGGCGGGTCACGTCGAGGTCCTGCCCTTCCCGTTCGTCGGCGACTCGGTGTGGGACGCCTTCGGCCTGCCCGAGGACGACGTGCGCCGCAAGACCGTTCGCGTGCGCAACCCGCTCGAAGCCGACCACGACCGCATGTCGACGACGCTCTTGCCCGGCCTGCTCGACACGCTGCAGCGCAACGTGTCCCGCGGCATGAAGGACGTGTCGCTCTTCCACATCGGCCAGGTCGTGCTGCCGAAGCCGCACCAGCTGAAGGTGCCGGACCTCGGCGTCGAGCACCGGCCGAGCGACGAAGAGCTCGCCGTGCTGGAAGCCGCCGTACCCGCCCAGCCGGTGCACGTCGCCGTCGTGCTCACCGGCCTGCGCCGCCGCGCCGGCTGGTGGGGCAAGGGCGAGCCCGCAGGCTGGGCCGACGCCGTCGAGGCCGCTCGCCTGGTGGCCAAGGCCGCCGGCGTGGAGCTCACGGTGCAGGCGGCCGACCTCCCGCCGTGGCACCCGGGCCGCTGCGCCCAGCTGCGCGTGGGCGACTGGCCGGTGGGCCACGCGGGCGAGCTGCACCCCAAGGTCGTCGAGGCACTCGGCCTGCCGCCGCGCACGGTCGCCATGGAGCTCGACCTCGACGCCATCCCGCTGCCGGACTCCCGCCCGGCGCCGAGCGTCTCGGCCTACCCGCCGGTGCTGCTCGACGTCGCCCTGGTCGCCGGCTCCGACGTCCCGTCCGCCGACCTCGCCGAGGTCCTGCGCTCGGGCGCCGGCGAGCTCCTCGAAGACATCGCGCTCTTCGACGTCTACACCGGCACCCAGGTCGGCGAAGGCAAGCAGTCCCTGGCCTACAAGCTCCGCTTCCGGGCCCCCGACCGCACCCTGACGGTCGACGAAGCCACCAAGGCCCGCGACGCCGCCGTCTCCGCCGCCGGCGACCGCTTCGGAGCGACGCTGCGGGCTTGACTCCCGCAGCCCCACCTGACCGACGTCGGTCCAGCGGGCCGGAGACACCGCCTCACCGCGGAGTTTCCGGCCCACTGCCGTTTCTCCACTGCCGGCTCTCCACTCGGTGCCTGCCCCGGGCGCTCGCCGCTGGTGCCTGCCCCGGCGCCGGTCTCGGGTGCCTGCCGCGACTGCCCGCCCCAGATGGCTGCCTCAGGCGGCTCGGGTGCCGCCTAGGGTACCGGCCTCGGGCGCGCGCGGGGCGCCGGCCTTTGGCGCCTGTCTCCGGTGCCGGCCTCTGGTGACTGCCGCGGGCGCTCGCCGCGAGTGCCCGATCCGGGGCCTGCCTCGGGTGGCCGCCCGGGGTGCCCGCCTCGGGTGCCCCGGGCGGGGCCGGCCTTTGGCGCCTGCCCCGGCCGGCCGCGGGTGCTCGCCGCGAGTGGCCGCCCCGGGTGCTGCGAGTGTCCATCCCGGGTGCCTGCCTCGGGTGGCCACCCAGGTACCGGCCTCGGGTGCCTGTTCCGGGCGCCGGCCTTTGGCGCCTGCCCCGGCCGGCCTCTGGTGACTGCCGCGAGTGCTCGGCGCGAGTGCCCGCCCCGGGTGCTGCGAGCGCCCGTCCCGGGTGCCCGCGGGGAGCGGCCGCCCTGGGTGCCTCGGGTGACCACGCAGGTACCGGTCTCGGGTGCCCGCCTCGGGTCGCGGCTCCGGGCGTCCGCCGCGAGTCGCGACCCGCCTGCTGGTCCCCAGTACCGACGCCGAGTGCCGGCCTCAGCGGCTCGGGCCGCGGTCGTCGTCTCGGCCTCCGTCACGGGATCGCCTGCCTCATCCAGGCTGCGCTGATCGCCCCGCCTCATCCAGGCCTTGCGCTCCGCTCGGCGACACACGGCTGCTGCTGCGCGTCCCGCCTCCGGGGCTCACCCGGTCGCGGGTTCGGCAGCGCACTCGCCGTACCGTCATCGGCTGCTGATGCCGCGCCTGGCGGCTCCTGCTCTGTGCCTGGTCTCTCCCATCCCTTCGGTCGTGGATCGCTGTCAGGTCAGGTTCTTCACAGCCTCCCGTGTGGACAGTGGTGACAGCCCCGGGTGGTCGCGCACGAAGGAGCGCACCCAGTCCGGATCCGTTTTCGCGTGGTCGCGCAACGCCCAGCCGATGCCTTTCCGCAGAAAGAAATCCGGGTCAGCGCTGTTGGCTTCGATCGCCGTCGTCAAAAGGGTGCGGTCGACGTCCGTTTTCGCCGACACCTGGCAGATGACCGCGGTGCGACGCCGCCAGCGGTCGACGTCGGTGGCCCAGCGCAGTAGCACCGGCGTGACTTCCGCGCGGTACTCACGCAGGATCGGCCCGATGCGGCGGATCGCGACCTCGTCGACGAAGTCCCACCACGCACCGTCCACGATGAGCTCCTCGTAGAGGCCGAGCAGGTCCGGGTCCTGCCACCGCCGGTACGCGCGGTGGCCCGACAGGTCGATCGCCGCGTAGCGCTCCTCGCGGAATTCCGCCTCGCGCCACAGGGCGAGCACGGTCGTTGAAAAACTCACCCGATCGGGCAGAACGTGAGCGGCGAGGACCTCTTTCATGAGCGTGGCGCGCCCGGGTTTGGCCACCCCGCGATACGGCATCATCGACTTCATGTAGGCCTGCATGGCGGGCGCTTTCCCCGGGTCCGCCCGGGCGGCGAGTCCGGTTCGGACAGCCGAGATCAACGCCTTGTCCATACCCATCCGCGTTCACCTCCACCGCGCCGGCCACCGGCGGGCGACGGCTGGCGCAACTCGTGTCGTGCGAGGAGATTGTTCCGGGTTGTCGGTAGTTTCGACCAATTCGGGTAACCCGCGAGCGAAGAGGGCCACCGTGAAGAAAATCCTTGCCGTCCTGGCCGCCGCGGGTGTCGCGGTCGGGACGATGGCCGCCGCGCCGGCGGCCACAGCTGTGCCGGGGGCGGCGAAGCCGGGCTACACCCCGCCGTCGATCAGCTGGGGGCCGTGCCAGACCACGAGCCTGAAGAACGCCGGTGCCGAGTGCGGGTTCCTCGTGGTCCCCATGGACTACGCGAAGTCCTCCGGCACCAAGGTGCAGGTCGCCGTGTCGCGGATCAAACACAAGTCCGCGCAGTACCAGGGCGTGATGCTGGTCAACCCCGGCGGCCCCGGCGGTTCCGGGCTCGGGCTCTCGGTGCTCGGCCAGTACGTGCCGGATGGCGCCGGCGAGAGCTACGACTGGATCGGCTTCGACCCGCGCGGCGTCGGCTCCAGCAAGCCGGCCGTGACGTGCGACGGTAGCTACTTCTCCTACGACCGCCCGCCGTACGTGCCTTCGACGCCGCAGCTCGAGCGCACCTGGCTCGCCAAGGCCAAGGGCTACGCGAAGGCGTGTGCGAAGAACGGCGCCATCCTCGACCACATCAAGACCACCGACGTCGCGCAGGACATGGACAGCCTCCGCGTGGCGCTGGGGGAGAAGCAGATCAACTACTACGGCTTCTCCTACGGCACTTACCTCGGCCAGGTCTACAGCACGCTGTACCCGAAGAACGTGCGCCGCATGGTGCTCGACGGCAACGTCGACCCAGGCAAGGTCTGGTACCAGGCCAACCTGGACCAGGACGTGGCCTTCGACCGCAACATCAAGATCTACTTCGGCTGGCTCGCGAAGTACGACGACCTCTACCACCTCGGCAAGACCGAGGCCGCGGTGGAGAAGCTCTGGTACGACCAGCAGAAGAAGCTCGACCGTTCGGCCGCCGGTGGCGTGATCGGCGGCGACGAGTGGACCGACGTCTTCCTGCAGGCCGGCTACTACGTGTTCGGCTGGGAGGACGTGGCCAAGGCGTTCGACGGCTGGGTGCACCGCGGCGACTGGCAGACGCTCAAGAACCTCTACGACGCCTCCAACCCGCCCGGGGACGACAACGGGTACGCCGTGTACAGCGCCGTCCAGTGCACCGACGTGCAGTGGCCGGCCGGCTGGAACCGCTGGCGCCTCGACAACTGGACGACCTACTTCCGCGCTCCGTTCGAAACCTGGGGCAACGCGTGGTTCAACGCGCCCTGCCGCGACTGGCCCGCCAAGGCCGGCAAGCCGGTGAAGGTCGACGGCGGCAAGGTCGGCGGGGTGCTGCTCATCAGCGAGGAGCTCGACGCGGCGACCCCGTACGCGGGCAGCCTCGCCGTGCGCAAGCTGTTCCCGAAGTCGAGCCTGATCAGCGCCCCCGGCGGCACCACGCACGCCGGCTCGCTGTCCGGCGTCGCCTGCGTGGACGACAAGGTCGCCGACTACCTCGCGACCGGCGCGCTGCCGAAGCGCACCTCGGGCAACCACTCCGACGCGCAGTGCGACCCGGTGCCACCGCCGGTTCCCGCGGCCGCGAACCCGCAGCAGAAGAGCGAGGCACCAGCTCCAGCCCACGCCCAGGCCGAAACCGGTGCGCTGTCGCACTTCTGATCCCTTCCTCCCAGTGCCCCGGTCCGGTCCGCCGGCCCGGGGCACCCTTTGTCTGTGCTCCGGTACTGATCCGTGCCCTTCCACCGATCCCCCTCGCTCGCTGTTCGTGATCGCTCGAGGACGCTACGACAGGAGTCTGACAATTTCGGAGCGCAGCCGTCCGGGCACGGGCCGTGAGCGGATTCTGTCGGGGGTGGGCGCTACCTTCGCCGCCATGACGATCATCGAAGAGCACCGGACCGAGGTCCGGGCCGGAAACGTCCAGTATCAGATCGCCGTCGTCGCCCGCCCGGGCGAGACGGCCGAGCAGCGCCGCGTCACGGTCACCGTGGGCGGCGAAGGGCCCGACGGAGAATCCGTCGTGCACGGCAGGCTCGACCTCGACACCACCGTGGTCCCCGCGGTGGCCGACCTCCTGGCCGGCAGCCTCCACGCCTTCGCGGGCGGGCCGCGCCGAAGATCGGGCGAACGGCCCGCGCAGCAAGGGAAACCGTGGAGTGCCGAGCTCGATGCGGAGCTGGAGTCCGCGTGGCTCGCGGGCGACACGGTCGCCGAGCTGGCCCGCCGGTTCGAGCGCACGGCGGGTGGTATCCGCTCCCGCCTGCCGCGCGTCGGCTGCGATCCGGAACGGCCGGGGCACCACCTGCCCGCGCCGCCGAGCCTGCGCGGGTCCGCCGAGGGGGAGGAGTGAGCAGCCGTGGCCGCGGCCCGCGTGGCCGCGGGGCCGGCCCCCGCGGGTGCACGCGGTCGGGGGGAGGGCGGACAGTGCGGGCGCCGCGGCGCCGGGGGCGGCGA
>NZ_JBFBAE010000029.1:127883-138538 GCF_040689465.1 Amycolatopsis sp. NPDC051373
GCGCCCCCGCGCGGGCGGGCCCGCGGGGTGGGTCGCGCAGCACCCCCGGCCCGCGGGCGCGGCCCCGCCCCCCCACCCGCCCCGGCGAGAGCACTCGATCGGGTGAAGCGCGAACAGTCCGGTCGCCGCGACGCCGGGAGCTGCGACAACGGCCGGACGACCGGGGTGGAAGGCCTGGCTCCGGCTCGGCATGGCAGGAAACACACCTGGCCCAGCGGAATCCTGTTTGTTTGAGATTGCATGGTCGTGCATAATCATGCGTATGACGGTGAAGATCGCGGTGGCCGGCGCGAGCGGCTACGCGGGCGGGGAACTGTTGCGCCTGTTGCTGACCCATCCGGAAGTCGAGATCGGTGCGCTGACGGCGGCGAGCAGCGCGGGGACGCTGCTGGGCACGCACCAGCCGCACCTCGCGCCCCTGGCCGGGCGCGTGCTGGCCGAGACGACGGCGGAAACGCTGGCCGGCCACGACGTCGTGTTCCTCGCGCTGCCCCACGGCCACTCGGCCGAGGTCGCGGCGCAGCTCGGACCCGACGTGCTCGTGGTCGACCTCGCCGCAGACCACCGGCTGGCCGATCCGGCCGACTGGCAGCGCTGGTACGGCGGCGAGCACGCCGGGCAGTGGCCCTACGGCCTGCCCGAGCTGCCCGGCGCGCGCGAGAAGCTCGTGGGCACCAATCGCGTCGCGGTCCCCGGCTGCTTCCCGACCGGCGGCTCGCTCGCCCTCGCCCCGGCGCTGGCCGCGGGCTTGGTCGAGCCCGACGTCACGGTCGTGGCGGTCACCGGCACGTCCGGCGCGGGCAAGAGCCTCAAGCCGAACCTGCTCGGGTCCGAGGTTATGGGGTCCGCCAGCGCGTACGGAGTGGCGGGCAAGCACCGGCACACCCCCGAGTTCGCCCAGAACCTCTCCGGCGCGGCGGGAAAGCCGGTGACCGTGTCCTTCACACCCGTGCTCGCTCCGATGCCGCGTGGCATCCTCACCACCGCGACGGCGCCGCTGATCGGCGACGTCGACGAGAACACCGTGCGCGAGGTGTACGAGAAGGCCTACGACGCCGAACCGTTCGTGCAGTTGCTGCCCGCCGGGATGTGGCCCGCGACGGCTTCGACCCTCGGGTCGAACAACGTCCAGCTCCAGGTGGGCGTGGACGCCGACGCGGGCAGGCTCGTCGTGATCTGCTCGATCGACAACCTCACCAAGGGCACCGCGGGCGGTGCCGTCCAGTCGATGAACCTGGCGCTCGGATTCCCCGAGACCACCGGACTTTCCACCGTGGGAGTGGCACCGTGACCGTCACCGGCCCGAAGGGCTTCCGCGCCGCCGGCGTCGCCGCAGGCATCAAGGCCTCCGGCGCGCTCGATCTCACGCTCGTCGTGAACGACGGCCCGCTCGACGTCGCCGCGGGCGTGTTCACGCGCAACGTGATCAAGGCCGCGCCCGTGCTGTGGTCGCAGGAAGTCCTGAAGCAGCAGAAGCTCAAGGCGGTCGTGCTCAACTCGGGCGGCGCCAACGCGGCGACCGGCCCGGGCGGGTTCCAGGACACACACGCCACCGCGGAGAAGGTCGCCGAGGTCCTCGACATCGGCGCGATCGAGGTGGCCGTGTGCTCCACCGGCCTCATCGGCGAACGGCTCCCGATGGCCGCGGTGCTGTCCGGAGTGGACAGTGCCGTCAAGGCCCTCGACGCGAGCGCCGAGGCGAGCGTGAACGCCGCGTCCGGCGTGATGACCACCGACACCAAGCCGAAGCAAGCGTTTGCGAAACACGACGCGGGCTGGAGTGTCGGCGGCTTCGCGAAGGGTGCCGGCATGCTCGCGCCGAACCTCGCCACGATGCTGTCGGTCCTCACCACGGATGCCGTGGCGGACAAGGAAGTTCTCGACCGCGCGCTGCGCGCCGCCACCCGCGTCACCTACGACCGGCTCGACGTCGACGGCGGCACGTCCACCAACGACACGGTGCTGGTGCTCGTGTCCGGCGCGAGCGGGGTCGAGCCGACGGAGGCCGAGCTCACCGAGCAGCTCACCGCCGTCGCCCACGACCTCGTGCTGCAACTGCGCGCCGACTCCGAAGGCGCGACGAAGGACGTTGACGTCACGGTGCGCGGCGCCGCGTCCGAGGACGACGCCGTGGTGGTCGCCCGCACGATCGCCGAGGACAACCTCGTGAAGACGGCGCTGTTCGGCTCCGACCCCAACTGGGGCCGCATCGCCATGGCGCTCGGCCGCGCGCCCGCGCGCATCGACCCCGAGACGGTGTCGATCACGATCAACGGTGTCACGCTGTTCGCCTCGGGCACCACCGCCGCGGACCGCTCGGCCGCAGACCTGTCGGGGCGCGCCATCGAGGTCGTCGTCGACCTGGGCGTCGGCTCGGCCGAGGCCACGATCTACACCACCGATCTCTCGCACGGCTACGTCGAAGAGAACAGCGCCTACTCCTCATGACCGGCACGGAGGACCTGATTTCCGCGGACGACAGGCTCGAGACGGCGGCCGAGAAGGCCGGGGTGCTCATCGAGGCGCTGCCGTGGCTGCAGCGGTTCCACGGCGCCACCGTGGTGGTGAAGTACGGCGGCAACGCCATGATCGACGACACCCTCAAGGCGGCCTTCGCGCAGGACATGGTGTTCCTGCGTCTCGCCGGCCTGCACCCCGTGGTCGTGCACGGCGGGGGACCGCAGATCACCGCGATGCTCACCCGGCTCGGCGTCGAGGGCGAGTTCAAGGGCGGCCTGCGCGTGACCACGCCCGAGACGATGGACATCGTCCGCATGGTGCTGGTCGGGCAGGTCAGCCGCGAGCTGGTCGGCCTGATCAACGCTCACGGCCCGTACGCCGTCGGCATCTCCGGTGAGGACGCGCGCCTGTTCACCGCCGAGCGCAAACAGGCCACTGTGGACGGTGAACAGGTCGACATCGGCCTCGTCGGCGAGGTCGCCGCGGTGAACCCCGACGCGGTGCTCGACATCGTCAACGCCGGGCGCATCCCCGTGGTGTCCACGGTCGCGCCCGACATCGACGGCGTGGTGCACAACGTCAACGCCGACACGGCCGCGGGCGCGCTGGCCGCGGCGCTGGGCGCGGAGAAGCTCGTGGTGCTCACCGACGTGGAGGGCCTCTACGCCGATTGGCCCGACCGCTCGTCGCTGATCGACCGCATCCAGGTCGACCGGCTGGAGAAAATGCTGCCCGAGCTGGCCAGCGGCATGATCCCGAAAATGGAGGCCTGCGTGCGCGCGGTGCGCGGCGGCGTGCGCCGCGCCCACGTGATCGACGGACGCCTCGCCCACTCCGTGCTGCTGGAGGTCTTCACCTCCCGCGGCGTCGGCACGATGGTCTACCCCGAGCCCACCCTTTACCCCGAGCCCACCCCGAACCCCGAAAACCCAGGAACGGAGCTCCCGTGACCACCCCGACCTCGAACGAGGCGAGCCGGCAGCACTGGCAGTCGGCCCTGATGGACAACTACGGCACCCCCGGGCTGACGCTTGTCCGCGGCGAGGGCGCGAGGGTGTGGGACGCCGAGGGCACCGAGTACCTCGACCTCGTCGGCGGCATCGCGGTCAACGCGCTCGGCCACGCCCACCCCGAGGTGGTGCGCGCCGTCTCCGAGCAGATCGCGACGCTGGGCCACACGTCGAACCTGTACGTGAACCCGGTCGCGCTGGAGCTTGCCGAGGCGCTGCTCGACGTCGCGGGGCTGACCGGCCAGGGCAAGGTGCTGTTCGTGAACTCCGGCGCCGAGGCCAACGAAGCGGCGTTGAAGATCAGCCGCCTGACCGGCCGCACCAAGGTCGTCGCGGCGGAGGGCGCGTTCCACGGCCGCACGATGGGGTCGCTGTCGCTCACCGGCCAGCCGGGCAAGCGCGAACCGTTCGCGCCCCTGGTCCCCGGGGTCACGCATGTGCCGTTCGGCGACGTCGAAGCGCTGCGCGCGGCCGTCGACACCGACACCGCTGCCGTGTTCCTCGAGCCGGTGCTCGGCGAAGCCGGCGTGATCCCCGCGCCCGACGGCTACCTGCAGGCGGCTCGCGAGATCACCAAGGCGACTGGCGCGCTGCTCGTGCTCGACGAGGTGCAGACCGGCATCGGCCGGCTCGGCACCTGGTTCGCCTTCCAGCAGACGGGCATCGTCCCCGACCTCATCACGCTCGCGAAGGGCCTCGGCGGCGGGCTGCCGATCGGCGCCGTGATCGGCATCGGCGCGGCGGGCGAGCTACTGAAGCCGGGCCAGCACGGCACCACGTTCGGCGGCAACCCGGTCTGCTGCGCGGCCGGTCTGGCCGTGCTGCGCACGATCGCGCGCGACAACCTGCTCGACCACGTTTCCTCGCTGGGCAAGGACATCGCGACCGGCGTCGAGGCGCTCGGGCACCCGCTCGTCAGCGGTGTGCGCGGCGCCGGGCTGCTGCTCGGCATCACGCTGCGCGAGCCGGTGTCCGCCGCGGTCGCCAAGGCCGTGCAGGGAGCCGGCTACCTCGTCAACCCCGTCGCACCGGACACCATCCGGCTCGCCCCGCCGCTGGTGCTCGAGGCCGAGCAGGCCCAGGCCTTCCTGACCGCATTCCCGGACGCGCTCGACTCCACCACCACGAAGGATCCGAACTGATGCCTCGCCACTTCCTCCGCGACGACGACGTCAGCCCCGCCGAGCAGGCCGCTCTCCTGGACCTCGCCGACGCGCTCAAGGCGGACCCGCTCGGCAACAAGATCCTGGCCGGCAAGACGGTCACGGCGATCTTCGAGAAGAACTCCACCCGCACGCGCTTCTCGTTCGAGGTCGGCATCAGCCAGCTCGGCGGGCATCCGGTGATCGTCGACGGCCGGTCGATGCAGCTGGGCCGCGAGGAGACCATCGAGGACACCTCGCGCGTGCTGTCGCGTTACGTCGACGGAATCGTGTGGCGCACCTTCGCGCAGAAGCGCATCGACTCCATGGCGTCGGTCGCGTCGGTGCCGGTCGTGAACGCGCTCACCGACGAGTTCCACCCGTGCCAGGTCCTCACCGACCTCATGACCATCCGCGAGCGCAAAGGCAAGCTCGCCGGGCTGACACTGGTGTACCTCGGCGACGGGGCCAACAACATGGCCCACTCGCTGCTGCTCGGCGGCGTGACCGCGGGCATGCACGTGCGGGTCGTCTCGCCCGAGGGCTTCCAGCCCGACCAGCAGGTGATGCTCGACGCGAAGCACCGCGGCACCGAGACCGGCGGCAGCGCGGCCGTATTCACCGACCCGCACGACGCCGTCGCGGGCGCCGACGTGCTGGTCACCGACACCTGGACGTCCATGGGCCAGGAGAACGACGGCCTCGACCGGGTCGGCCCGTTCCGGGCGCTGCAGGTCAACACCGAGCTGCTCAAGCGCGCGGCCGACGAGGCCATCGTGCTGCACTGCCTGCCCGCGCACCGCGGCTGGGAGATCACCGACGAGGTGCTCGACGGCCCGGCCAGCGCGGTGTGGGACGAGGCCGAGAACCGTCTGCACGCCCAGAAGGCGCTGCTGGTCTGGTTGTTCGAGCAGAGCGGGCGATGACCGGCAGCCGGGTCGGGCGCCAGGCTCGCATCACGGAGCTGGTGTCCACGATGGCCATCCGCAGCCAGACCGAGCTCGCCAAGCTGCTCGCGGCCGAGGGCATCGAGGTCACGCAGGCGACGTTGTCGCGCGACCTAGACGAGCTTGGTGCCGTGAAGCTGCGCGGCGCCGACTCGGGGGCGCCGGTCTACGTCATCCCCGAGGACGGCAGCCCGGTGCGCGGGGTGCAGGGTGGTACGTCGCGGTTGTCCCGGCTGCTCGCGGAACTGCTCGTCTCGGCCGACGCGTCGGCCAACCTCACCGTGCTGCGCACGCCGCCCGGCGCCGCGCAGTTCCTCGCGAGCGCCATCGACCGCGCCGCACTGGAGGAGGTCGTCGGCTCCATCGCCGGCGACGACACGGTCGCTGTCATCGCCCGCGAACCGTTGAGCGGCCGCGATCTCGCGGAACGGTTCACCGCGCTCGCCCGGCGCTCGGCGGACGGCGAGGAGCTGTGACCACCGTCCTCGCCTACGCCGGTGGCCCCGCCGGCTCGGCCGCGCTGGCCCGCCTCGCGCGGGATACGGACGTGGTCACGGTCTCCGTCGACCTCGGCGCGGCCGACGTCGACCTCACGGCGCTGCGTGAGCGGGCCCTGGCGGCCGGCGCGGCGGAGTCGATCGTGATCGACGCGCGCGCCGAGTTCGCCAACGAACACTGCCTGCCCGCCCTGCAGTCCAACGCGTTGCTGTACGACCGTTATCCGCTCGTGGGGTCGCTGGCTCGTCCGCTGATCGAGAAGCACGTGACCGCGATCGCCCGCACGCGCAACGCCGATGTCGTGTGGCCACGCGAACAGCGCGGAAAGCTGTCTCCCGACCGCACGCTCTGGGGCCGCGCCGTCGTGGTCACCGACCCCGATCCGTGGCACGGACCCGGTGACGTCTTCGCCTACACCGAGGACGCCGCAGCCAACATCGACGCGCCCGACGAAGCCGTGATCACGTTCGACCGCGGGGTGCCTGTGGCCGTCGACGGCGAGACGGTGAGCGTGGCCGAGGCCGTGGTGCGGCTCGGGCACCGCGCCGGCGCCCACGGCGTCGGCCGGTTCGACCTCGCCACCGACGGCTGTGACCTCGGCCGCGAGATCTACGAAGCCCCCGGCGCGTGGGTGCTGATCACCGCGCACCAGGAGCTGGAGAACCTGACGCTGGACCGGGACCTGGCCCGGTTCAAGCGTTCGGTCGACCGGCGCTGGACCGAGCTCGTCCACGACGGGCTCTGGTCCTCGCCGCTGCGCGAGCCGCTCGACGCGTTCGTGCGGCACAGCCAGGAGCACGTGTGCGGCGACGTCCGGCTCGTGTTCCACGGCGGCACCGCCGTCGTCACCGGGCGCCGCGGCGAAGAGCCCGCCGGACGCGGCAGGCACCTGCGCCCCGTCGGCCGGCGGTACCGTCCCCTGACCGGGCAGGAGCACCCGGACCACCCGACCCACCGGGCATCGTGAGACGCCCGAGGCAGAAAGGCAGAACGTGAGCGCGAAAGACCAGCCGGTGGCCCTGTGGGGCGGCCGGTTCGCCAGCGGACCGGCCGAGGCGATGGCGGCGCTGAGCGCCTCCACCCACTTCGACTGGCGCCTGGCGCCCTACGACATCGCCGGCTCGCGGGCCCACGCCCGCGTGCTGCGGAAGGCGGGGCTGCTCACCGACGCGGAGCTGGCGGGCATGCTCGAGGCGCTCGATACGCTCGCGCAGGACGTGGCCTCGGGCGCGTTCACGCCGACGGTGGCCGACGAAGACGTGCACACCGCCCTCGAACGCGGGCTGCTGGAGCGCGCGGGCACGGAGCTGGGCGGCAAGCTGCGGGCGGGCCGCTCGCGCAACGACCAGGTGGCCACACTGTTCCGCATGTGGCTGCGCGACGCCGCGCGCCGCGTGGTCGCGGGCACCCTCGACGTGGTCGACGCCCTCGTTTCGCAGGCGCAGCGCCACCCCGAGGCCATCCTGCCCGGCCGCACGCACCTGCAGCACGCGCAGCCGGTCCTGCTCGCGCACCACCTGCTGGCCCACGGCCAGGCGCTGCTGCGCGACGTCTCCCGTCTGCGCGACTGGGACGCCCGCACCGCGGAGTCGCCGTATGGCTCGGGCGCGTTGGCCGGCTCGTCGCTGGGCCTCGACCCGGAGGCCGTGGCCACGGAGCTGGGCTTCGACACGAGCGTGGAGAACTCCATCGACGGCACCGCTTCACGCGACTTCGTGGCGGAGTTCGCGTTCGCCGTCGCGATGCTCTCGGTGAACCTATCGCGGATCGCCGAAGAGGTGATCATCTGGAACACCGCCGAGTTCGGCTACGTGACCCTCGACGACGCGTGGGCCACCGGGAGCTCGATCATGCCGCAGAAGAAGAACCCCGACGTCGCGGAGCTCACGCGCGGCAAGGCGGGCCGGCTGATCGGCAACCTCACCGGACTGCTGGCGACGCTGAAGGCGCAGCCACTCGCGTACAACCGCGACCTGCAGGAGGACAAGGAGCCGGTGTTCGACTCGGTCGAGCAGCTGGAGCTCCTGTTCCCGGCGATCGCGGGCATGCTCGCCACCCTGACCTTTCACACCGACCGGCTCGCCCAGTTGGCCCCGGCCGGCTTCACGCTCGCCACGGACATCGCCGAGTGGCTGGTGCGCCAGGGCGTGCCGTTCCGCGTGGCCCACGAGGCGGCAGGGGAGAGCGTGCGCGTGGCCGAGGGCCGCGGTGTCGGCCTCGACGAGCTGACCGACGAGGAGTTCCGCACCATCAACCCGGCCCTCACACCGGCGGTGCGCGAGGTGCTCACCGTCGAGGGGTCGGTGCGCTCGCGCAACGCCCGCGGCGGCACGGCGCCCGAGCGCGTCGCCGAGCAGCGTGAGCGCCTCGTGGACCGGGTGACGACCGTGCGGCAGTGGCTGAAGTAGCGCGCCGGACCGGCCGGGGAGCCTGAGCTTCCCGGCCGGATCGATCACCCGGGAGCCGCCGGTTAGGCTGAGGCGGAACGAGGGGAGCACGCGTGGACCGGTTGTTCCGGCGCGAGGAACTGGCACTGGACCCGGTCGACCTGGGGCACCTGCTGCTCGGCGCGGTCCTCGAGGCCGACGCGCCCGACGGCACCGTCGGCGTGCGGCTCGTGGAGGTCGAGGCCTACCGCGGCTTCGACGATCCGGCGTCGCACAGCTTCCGCGGCAAGACCCCGCGCAACGCCCTGATGTGGGGCCCGGCGGGGTATCTGTACGTGTACATCGTCTACGGCATGCATTTCTGCGCGAACGTCATCAGCGGGGAAGAAGACGAGCCCGGCGGGGTGCTCCTGCGCGCCGCCGAAGTGGTGCAGGGCGCGGACATTGTGCGCGCCCGGCGTCCCCACGCCCGCGGAAACGGCGAGATCGCCAAGGGACCCGCCATCCTCACGTCCGTGCTGCGCGTCGACCTCACGCAGAACGGCGTGGACCTCACGGACCCGTCCTCGCCGGTCCGGCTGCGGGTGGGGGAGCGCGTGCCGCCCGAGCGGATCCGCAGCGGCCCGCGGGTCGGCGTCGCCACGGGGATCGACACGCCGTGGCGGTTCTGGGTCGACGGCTCGCCCGCCGTGTCCACCTACCGGCGCGGCAGCAAACGGCGGCAGGTGCGCCCCGCGGGTTAGTCGCTTGACCTGGTGCGGGAGGATCTACAGGTGTGAGTGAGCACATCCTTGACGAGCTGTCCTGGCGCGGCCTGATCGCGCAATCCACCGACATCGACGCATTGCGGCGAGACCTCGACCAGGGACCCCTCACCCTCTATTGCGGCTTCGACCCGACCGCGCCCAGCCTGCACGCCGGCAACCTCGTCCCGCTGCTGATGCTCAAGCGTTTCCAGCGCGCCGGGCACCGGCCGATCGTGCTGGCCGGCGGTGCGACGGGCATGATCGGCGACCCGCGCGACACGGGGGAGCGCACGCTCAACACCCTCGACGTGGTCGCCGAGTGGGCGGGGCGTATCCGCGGGCAGTTGGAGCGGTTCGTCGAGTTCGACGATTCGCCGACGGGCGCCGTGGTCGAGAACAACCTGAACTGGACCGGCCAGCAGAACGTGCTGGAGTTCCTGCGCGACGTCGGCAAGCACTTCTCGGTGAACGTGATGCTCAACCGGGAGACCGTGAAGCGCCGGCTCGAGTCCGACGGCATGTCCTACACCGAGTTCAGCTACCTGCTGCTGCAGTCGCAGGACTACCTGCAGCTCTACCGGCAATACGGCTGCACGCTGCAGGTCGGCGGCTCCGACCAGTGGGGCAACCTCGTCGGCGGGGTCGACCTCATCCGGCGGGTCGAGAGCGGCAGCGCGCACGCGCTGACGGCGCCCCTGGTCACCGACGCCGAGGGCCGCAAGTTCGGCAAGTCCACCGGCGGCGGGAACCTGTGGCTCGACCCGGAGATGACCTCGCCGTACGCCTGGTACCAGTACTTCGTGAACGTCGGGGACGCCGACGTGATGCGTTACCTGCGCATGTTCACCTTCCTCACCCGGGAGGAGATCGACGCGCTGGCCGAGGACACCGAACAGCGGCCCCACCTGCGCGCGGCGCAGAAGCGGCTCGCTCAGGAGTTCACGGACCTCGTGCACGGCGAGGACCAGACGCGGCAGGTCATCGCGGCCAGCCAGGCGCTGTTCGGGCGCGGTGAGCTGGGTGAGCTCGACGCGAAGACGCTCGACGCGGCGATGGCCGAGGTCCCGACCGGCAAGGCGTCGGACGAGTCGACGATCGTCGACCTGCTGCTCGCCGGGGGACTGGTGGACAGCAAGGGCGCCGCGCGCCGCACGGTGAAGGAGGGCGGGGCGTACGTGAACAACGTGAAGATCGCCGACGAGGAGTGGACGCCGGCCGCGTCCGACGCGCTCCACGGACGTTGGCTCGTGGTGCGGAAGGGCAAGCGGAACATCGCCGGCGTCAGCCTCGCCGGCTGATCCCGGCCGACGGCCCGAAACAGGGCCCTGACCAGCGGGAACGCGGTTAAGGTACCCCCCTGTTTCGGGCCCTTTCGGGCCGTGTAAAGTTCTCCAAGTCGCCAGGGAAACCGGGCGGCCACCGGGACACGAACCAAGCTCTCGCCTCAGGCGATTGAGTGGGTGGC
>NZ_JBFBAE010000030.1:0-131156 GCF_040689465.1 Amycolatopsis sp. NPDC051373
CGGGAAACCCCGGCCCGGGCCAGGTCTGATCACCCCGGGCCAGCCGGTTTCCCGTTGCGGCGGCGGGAAAACCCCGGCCCGGGCCGGAACCACGTCCCCGGTTTTGTCCACTGTCGGCCTAGAGCCAGCCGCGAGCTTTCGCGTTCATGCCGGCCTGGAAGCGGGTCGTGGCGTTGAGCTCGGTCATCAGCCGTTGCACGCGCCGCTGCGTCGTGCGGGGGCTCCAGCCGAGGGCGCGGCCGATGCCGGCGTCGGTCTGACCGGCGGCGAGCAAGGTGAGCAGGGTCGTCGTTTCGGGATCGCGGTCCGGGGCCGGGTCGGTGAAGGTCTCGGCCATCGGCACGGCGCGGTCCCACTCCGCTTCGAACAGCGTGACGAGCGCGTCGAGCAGGGCCGAGGCGTGGATGATGTAGGCCGCGTCCACTACGTGCGGTGACGAGCTGATCGGGATCACCGCGACCTCCTCGTCGGCCATCACCATCTTGATCGGCAGCTGCGGGCGCACGCGCGAGCGTTCGCCGTGGGTGCCGCTGACGAGGATGTCGTTCTGCAGCCGGCCGGGGAAGGCGATCGCTTCGCGGTCGTAGATCACGCGGAAGACGATGCCGGCCTTGAGCCGCTGCCGTTCCAGGTCGAGGTTCTCCCCGGGCACGCTGACATACGGCGGCCGGTCGAACCCGCGGATCTGCGTGCGGGCCTCGTCCTGCAGCCGTCGCACGCGGACGTCGATGTTCTCCGCGCCGGTCACGACCTCGACGAGCTCGGCGGGGTGGGTGAACCGGCTGGCTTCGCGGTGCACGGCCATGAGGTCCTCGATCGCCGCGCGGGCGCTACGCAGCTCGGCCGCGCGTTCGGCCGCGAGCGCACCCAGTGCGATATCGGGGGCAGCGGCGAGGTAGCGCGGGGGGCGCCCGGGCACCCGGCTGGCCATGCCGCTCGCGGTGAGCCGCGAGAGCGCCCGCGCCACCTGCTGGGCGGAAAGTCCGCATTGTTCCACCAGGTCCACGGCCCGCGTGCGCGGATGGCCGAGCAGCGCCGTGTAGACACGCGCGTCGGTGGCCGGAACGCCGAGCGCGTCGAGGTCTCGCAGCTGCTGGCGGGAACCCGCCACCTGGCGACTATTGGTCATGGTGGCTATCTTGCGCCACCGCTGCCACGGCTGGGAAATTGATCCGATCACTGGCCAACCGCGCAGTGTTTCCCCGCCAACGACCCTGTGAACTCCCCGTCCCCCCGACCCGAAAGGGAGTCAGGTGCCCCGCGCCCGAACGATCCCGTTTCGCCGTGTCCTGACCGCTGTCACCGCAGCCGTGACCCTCACCGGTCTCGCCGTCGCACCGGCTACCGCCGCACCCGAGCCCGCTCAGCCACCACCGTCGAGACACGTCGCGATGCCCGACGGCGGCGCCATCACTGTTGCCCCCGACGGCACCGCGACCCGCACCGACGCCCACGGCAAAACACTCGGCAAGACCGTGCTCGCGCTGCCGCAGGGCACTTCCGCCCTCGGCTCGCTGGCCCCGACCGACGACGCCGTGCGCGCAGCCTTCACCCCGGGTGCCACGCCCGAGCAGCCGCGTGACGTCCTCGTGCAGCTCGCCGCGGCCACCGCCGTGACCGGCGCCCCGCTCGCGGCGGGTCGCCGCGCGGCCAAGACGTCGGACAACGGCGTCAACGCGGCCCTGTCCGCGGTCGGCGCGACCTCCGTCGAACCGGTCTTCCCCGACGCCACCGACGTGCCCGCGCTGGCCAAGACCGTGCTGGTGCACCTGGCCGACAGCTTGCACACCGATGCCGCCGCGCAGAAGCTCGCCGCCACGGCCGGTGTGGTCAGCGCGCAGCCCGACCGTCGCGTTTCGGCGATGTCCACCGGCCCCGTGCGCTTGCCCCAGCCGGCGGTGAAAGCGGCGAAACTGCCGCAGGCGCACCAAAAGCCGCCGACCGGCCTGCCCTCGAACTACGGCGTGACGTCGTCGGCGCAGAGCTACCTCAACGCGGGCGGCACCAACGCGCTCGGCGCCTACAGCCTGCTGGACGGGAAGCTGCCGGGCAGCGGCGAGATCATCACCAACGTCTCCCTCGGCGACCTCACCGACCAGGGCATGGCCGACGCGGGCGACACCTACGTCCGCAACTACGGCCCGACCACCGTCGTGCAGGGCGGCCAGCGCTACCTCGACGTGCCGTCGATGCCGCTGATCCCCACCTACACCGCCGACTCCTCGGGCCGGCTCGACCCGCTCGGCTCGGTGGAGAACCAGGACCCCGCGCTCGGCGAGGTGCTGCTCGACTTCGGTGTGATGGCCCCGCTGCCGCACGACGCGCAGCGCGCCGGCGCCCAGGGCGACGGCTTCACCGACCTCCTCGGCATCGCGCCCGGCGCGCAGTACCGGCTGGTGGTGCCTCAGGAGCCGACGCTCGACCAGATCTCCGTGGCACTGCTGGCCGCCGCGCGCCAGACGCCGCGCCCGGACGTGATCACCGCGAGCCTCGGCGTCGGCACCGACAGCGCGGGCTTCCCGGGCCGCTACCTCGAAGACGACCCGGTGGCGCAGGCCGTGATCTCGACGATTGTGAAGCAGTACCACATCGTCGTCACCATCTCCTCCAACGACGGCACGCGCCTCTACACCCCGGCGGCCGTCGGTCCGGACGGCGGCAGCACGCCCACCGACGTGACCAAGGACCCGCGCGAGACCACGGACATCGCCGACGACCAGTTCTCCACCACGCCGACGAAGGTGCTCGACAGCGGCGCGATCGCCGTCGGCGGCACCACGCTCGACGACACGCTCGCCGTGCCGCAGCAGGCCGGCGGCGCGGCCGCGCACAACCCGACCTTCGCCACGACCCGCACCGACGGCGGCGGGAACTTCTCCTCGGGTTTCGGCACGCGCGTGGACGTTTCCGCGCCCAGCGACGGCATCCTCGTCGGGGAGCACACGCAGCGCGGGGGCGCGCAGGACGTGACGCCGGTGCTCAACGGTGGCACGTCGGCGTCCGCGCCGATGACCGCGGCCGCGGCGGCGGTGGTGCTGCAGGCGGCGAAGCAGGCCGGCCGCTCGCTGAGCCCGGCCGACGTCCGCTCGGTCCTGCAGCACACGGCGCGGCCGGTCGCGTCGCCGCCGCAGATGGACCGGCCGGTGACGGTCGGTCCGCAGATCGACGTGACCGCGGCCGTGCAGTCGGTGCTCGGTGACCGTCGTGCCGACCCCGCGATCACGCGGGTTTCCGAGGCGCACCGCGTGACCGTGGGTGGCCTTGGCGGTTCTTTCACCGAGAACGCCGACGGCGGCCGCATCGACCTCGACACCGGCGGAACGGGGGAGGGGCTGGTCGGCCCGGTCACCGTCGGCGCCGACGTGGTGGGTGCTCCGGCCAACGCGACCTACGCGGTGAAGATCCACGGCCACGAGTTCACCTCGGCCGTGCCCGCCGTGCGGCTGAGCCCGAAGGAAATCCTGGCGGCAGCGGGACTTCCCGTGGTGTCCACGGAGGACCGTTCGGTGCCCGTCACCTTCGAGGTCCACTCGGGGCACCGGGTGGTGGCGTCGGCAGCGCAGACGCTCACCTTCGGCCCGACCGACGGCACCTACGCCGAAGCACTCGCCCCGGTGGCGCCGGCGACCGTGGCCGTGGGCAAGGAAGTGCGGGTGCACTACGACCTCACCGGTGTGCGGAATCTGTCGAACCCGCAGGTGGTCGTGTCCACGCTGGGGCACTGGAACCCGGTCAGCGCGCCGCTGTTCGGCACGGGGTTCGTCGCGCCGATCACCGCGACCTCCGGCGACGTGGTCGTGCCGGCTTCGGCTTTCGCCGGCGGCGCCGGGATCTACGGCATCGGGATCGTGCAGCGTTCGGTGACCGGCGCCGCCGGTGACCCGACGTACGGCGAGTTCACCGCGATCCGCGTCGGCGGCGCGGCGCAGCGGCCCGACGCGCCGATCCTCACGGCGGGCGGGACTTCCGGGCACTTCGCGGAGATCACCCGGGCCGCGCCGGCGTTCTCGCTCGGCTACGACGTTCGCGGCGTGCCGGGTGCGGCCGGCGCGGCGGTGGAGGTGTCGGCTCCCGCGCCGACGTTGTACAACTCGCTCAACACCGTGACCAACGCCAACGGCGACCGGCGCGACCAGGGCGGCCCGAGCGCCGGATCCGTGGCTTACCAACAGCTCCCGGCGCCCAACGGCGTCGCGAAGCTGGACGCGGTGAAGCTCGGTCTGGGCGGCTCGGTGGCGTACGACGTGCGTGTGCTGGCCACCGATCGCCACGGCAAGGTGCTCGGCCAGGCTTCGCCGACGTCGTTCCTCGCGGTCGACGACGGCTACGCGCCCGGCAACACCGTGGTGACGAGTTTCGCCGCGGCGGCCCAGGGAATGTCGTACGCCGCGCTGCGCACGCCCGGCGGTGGTGAGTCGGTGCAGGAGTACGACGCCGTGAAGGGCACGTACGGGCGGGTGCTCACGTCCGACGCGTCCGGCGACGGCGGCTACCAGGTGCTCGGCGCGGACGCTTCGGCGCACCGGCTGGCGGTGCTGCACTTCACGAACGCCGGGTGGACGCTGGAAACGTACGACACCACGTCGTTGCAGCGGGTGGCTTCCGTGACCGCGGACGGCTACTCCGTGCAGGGCGGCCGCGTCGACGCGACCCGGCACCGCGTGGCGATCCTCGCCAAGCGGACGGCGGACAACACCGACTTCGTCCTGCCGCTGACGCTGGCCGACGGTGCGCTCGGCACGCCGCTGCTCGCGGACCCGCCGGGTGCCGTGGCGGGCGCGTTCAAGATGATCGAGCTCGACCAGGCCACCGGGCTGGTCTACCTCGCCCGCACCGGCGGCGGCCCGATCTGCTTCGGCGGCGGCGCGGCCTCGATGGCGAGCGTCGACCTCGACTCGGGCGCGACGACCTTGTCGGGCGCGGGCAGCATCTGCGCCAACGCGATGGCCTACGACGACGGCGCGAACAAGCTGTACCAGCTGGTGTACCGCTCGGTGAGCCTCAACATCGTCGGCACCACCTCGCTGGGCTCGATCGCGGGCGACACGCTGACGGCGGGGGACTCGTACACCGTGCGCCAGCAGCAGGCGGCGTTCCTCGCCGTGGACGGGGTGCACCACCTCGGCCTCGTCGCGTTCCGCACGCCACCGGTGATCTCGCAATTCGGCAAGGTGGGCGGCGTGATCACGGACAACAACGCGACGAGCCAGCTCGCGGTGATCGACCTGGCCACCGGCAAACAGCTGTCGGTGGTGTCCGGGCTGAACTTCGTGTCGGGCCCCTTCGGCGGCGAGTACAACTCCCTCACCGAACGCTCGATCCAACTCGACCCGGCGACGCGCACGGGCTGGGTGCCTTCGTACGACGGGAGGCAGCTGCAGCAGTTCCGGTACTGAGATTCTTGTGGTAGCAGTTTGGTGATCGCGGCGGGGCCGGTCCGAAGTGGACCGGCCCCGCCGTGGTGCGGGCGGGCAGACCGGGTGGCTTCAGGGTCGGCTTGGCCGCGGATCGGTGTGGCCCGGCCTCGAGGCCGCGCGGTTCGTGCTCGCTCGGTGTGGGCGCGCCGGACGCGTGCCTCTTTCGGCACGGGCGAGTTCGCCGCGGGTCGGTGAGGGTGCTTTCGCGGCTCGGCTCGCCATCGTCGGGTGCGGCCGGTGTGGCGGGTGCGCAGCAAGCGCGGCGTCGGGCTCGGCGCTTTTCGTGGGTCGGTGCGCGTGGGGAGGGTGCTTTCGCGGTTCGGCGGTACTCCATGGTCCGGCGTGGCCGGTGCGGGTGGGCAGGAAGGGTGCCTTCCCAGGCCAGTCGTTCGCCGTGATCCGGCGGCGCGGGTTAGATCGGGATCATGAACGGAGCTTTGGCGGGCAAGATCGCGGTGGTCACGGGCGCGACCCGGGGCGTGGGCAAGGGCATCGCCCTCGAACTGGGTGCGGCGGGGGCGACGGTGTACGTCACGGGCCGCACCGCCGAGCCCGGGCCGTTGCCCGGCACGCTCGCCGAGACGGCCGCCGAGGTGACTGCCCTGGGCGGCACCGGCATCGCCGTGCGGTGCGACCACCACGACGACGCCCAGGTGGAGGCGGTCTTCGCGCGCGTCGCCGAGGAAGCCGGGCGGCTCGATGTGCTGGTGAACAACGTCTTCTCCGCGCCCGACCTGGCGGCCTGGCTGAACCGGCCGTTCTGGGACCTGCCGCTGACCGCGTGGGACGAGGTCCTCGGCATCGGCGCGCGCTCGCACTACGTGGCGACCGTGTTCGCCGCCCCGCTCCTCTTCGCCGCGGGCGGCGGCCTGATCGCCAACATCTCGTCCTCGGGCGCGGCGGCGTACCAGCAGAACACCGTCTACGGCGTCGGCAAGGCCGCGGTCGACAAGATGACCGCCGACATGGCCCTGGAACTGCGCGACCGCGGCGTCGCGGCTGTCTCGATCTGGCCGGGCCTCGTGCGCACCGAACTGCTCGCCTTCGCCGGCCGCGCCACCCCCGACGGCCGCACCGTCCTGGACATCCCGGGTGCCGGCGAGTTCGACCTCGCCGCGGCGGAGTCCCCGCGCTTCGTCGGCCGCGGCGTCGCGGCCCTCGCGGCGGACTCCGCCGTGCTCACCCGCTCGGGCCGCGTCCACACCACCACGGACCTCGCCACGCACTACGCCTTCACCGACCTCGACGGCACGCTGCCAGGCGAGGTCGCCGCGTCATGACCCCCTGCCTGCCATCGCCGGCGGACAAGCCCTATTGATCCCAGGGACGCTGCGAAGACCAACGCCGAGCCGTCGAAGACCTCCTCGGCGTTGTCGGGGTGCAGGTTCCCGAAGCGTTCGGCGCACAAGCCGACCTGCAGCAGGCCGTCGAAGCGGGTGAACTGCGGCGGATCGTAGAGGATCCACGATCCCTCGACGTTCTCGTCGATGCGGAACCGTCGCACGTCGAGCAGGTCCAGGGACACCGTTTCCCAGCGGAGATCTTCCCAGCGGGCACCCTCGCTCAGAACCCTGGCGTCGATCACGAGCCGGACGACCCGTCTTGCCGGCACGCCCCATTCCTGATCAACGACGACGCGGCGGACGAGGGAGTCGTGGAACGCGTAACGGCCCAGCAGCGCCGAGACCCCCTCCTCAGTCAACGGATACGGCCCGAGCTTCCGCTCCGGCACCGGCGGTCTGGTGTCCACTGTGCTCCTTCGTGAGCCGGCGATAGTCAGGGCGTGGCCTCATCACGCGGCGGGCTGCTGCCCGGAAGCAGCCCGCTCCGGGCCAGCTGGCAGGAGCATGTGCTGGGACGAACTCCGCGATCGAGGCCGGGCGCCCCGACGGTTGTCGAGGCGCCCTGTGCAGCGGTGGAAGCGATCAGCCACCCATCTTCTTCACGATCTCGCTCATGTCCGCGATCTGGTCGGCCGGCGGAGCGGTGATGGTGACGGGGGCGCCCCAGTCGCTGTATTCGAGCGTGCTCTTGCCCAGGCCGGCGCCGCCTGTGCCCTCGGCCTGCGTCAGCGCGGTCTCGTCCATCGTGATCTGCCGCGGGAGCTGGTTCTTGTCCACCCAGAGCTCGGTTGGCAGCATGATGTGCTTGCCCTTCACCTGCTGCTCGAGCTTGGCCTTGGTCGCGGCCGGCATCAACGCGGTGAACTTGTCCAGAATCTTGTCGAGATCGAGCTCCACCTTGTCGTGGTTCACTTTCTCGCCGTCCAGGGTGGTCTGGTCGGAGCTGACGATCCGGCCGGCTTCGGCGACCCGGTCGAGCAGCTCGGTCGGGTCGCTCGCCTGGGAGGTCGAACCCATGCTGCCCGACATCGCCTGCGAGAGCGGGTCGTCGGCACCTGGCGTGATCTTGAGCCACGGCTTGTCCGTGCCGAACCGGCTCGCCTCGGCCGGCGGAATCTTCACGTACAGGGTCTTGTCGACGATCCGCAGCTCGACCTGCTGGCCTTCGAGGGTCTTGGTCAGCGAAAGCTCGATGTTCCCGGCTGGAACAGGTAGTCGCCTTGGGCCGTGACCATCTTGCCGGCCGCGTTCGCCACTATCGAGACTTTCGCCGATTTCGACTTCTGCGTGCCTTGCTTCGAGGCGGCCGACAATCCAGCACATTCTGGAACGGCGCGGCGAGCCCTGGTTCCGGCTTGTCGCCGGAGGCCGACGTCGCCCCGTTCTGGCCCTTGGCGCCACAGCCCGTCAGCACGAGCGCCAGCGCGGCGCCCGCGGCGACGACGAAAGTGGTTCTGCGCATGCAATCGCCCTGGGAGGTCATTGGTTCACGCGCATATCGCCGTGGTGGGCCGGCGGTTACGCCGTTTCGGCCACGATTCGGGGTCGCCGTATCGCGTGCGGAGCCAGAGGCGTGCAAAACATTCAGATGGATGGATAAACCCAGATCTTCGAGAAGGCGTCATCCTAGGCCAAAACCGTCAAGGAAAAGGTATGTGTAGGTGGTGGCGAACACCCCACCCCACGCTCGAAGCAGCCGGGTGGAATAGTCCCAAGAGGGCCCGTTTGACCGAAAAATCCCCGACATACGGCGACACATCCCCGCAGGTTCACCCCACGGGCCGAGAGGAACACCACTCTCGACATCGCTTAGGTTTGCCTAAGCTCACCCTGCCCGACCTGCCGGGCAGTCCTCTGGAGTCCGGAAAGGACCTTCGCCGTGAGTACCCCTGTCACTCAAGCCGCGCCTGTCGCGGGTTCCGTGTCCCCCACCTTCCGGCGGCTGCACGCCGCTGCCGTCGCCCGGATCGTGTTCGGCGTGGTGTGGGCGATCGACGCCACGTTCAAGTGGCTGCCGGGCTTCGTGCACGGCCAGACGCTCGGCAAGGAGCTGGGCAAGGCCGACAAGATCACCATCCCCGTGGTGCACCAGTGGCTGGAGCTGTGGCACACCGTCGCGGGCTGGAGCCCGGCGGCGTTCGCCGTGGGCACCGCGGTGATCGAGACGCTGATCGCGCTCGGGCTGATCTTCGGGGCGTTCTCGAACCTCGTGTTCATCGGGAGCGCGGTGTTCTCGTTCGGCATCTGGTCGGCGGCCGAAGGCTTCCACCTGCCGTGGGACGCGCCGGGCATGACGGACCTCGGCCCGTCCGTCGGCTACATCTTCGCCTCGCTCGGCCTGTACTACGCGGCCGCCGGCTCCGTGTGGAGCGTGGACGCGGTCCTGCAGCCGAAGCTCGGCAAGCTTTCCTGGCTGGCCGCCAAACCGGCCACCGTCTAGTCGGAGCCGCCGCCGGACCGCTCGTGGCCGAGGTCGAGCAGCTCTTCGAAGAACCCCCCGATCCGCCGTTCGCGGTCGACGAGGTGGACCTCGAGGATCCAGTGCGACGTCTGCCCGTTGCGGTCCGGCCGGCGCATCGGGCGGTCGCTGCCCGGCGCGATGTAGGACTCGATCCGCTCGCCGTCGATCGTCTCGTGCGGGAACTGGCCGACGAGGTGCCCGGAGTGCGCGCCGCCGAACTCCCAGCCGGCCTCGGCGGCGAGCTTGGTGACGTGCTCGTACAGCTCGGCGCCGGTCACGTCCGGGTGGGCCTCGAAGTATTCGCGCCCGGCCTGCCACACCACGGGCAGGCTGTCGCGCAGCCGCAGCTTCACGGGGTCGTCGCCGAGCACGAACGTCCGCCCGAAGTCCGCCTCGAACTCTTCGAAGATCGGCCCGAAGTCGACGAACACGATGTCGTCCTCGGCGACCACGCGGTCGGGCGGGTTCTCCCGGTACGGCCGCAGCGTGTTCTCGCCCGCGCGCACGATCCGCTTGTGCCAGTAGCGGTCCACGCCGAACAGCTCGGCCGCGAGATCGCGCACCGCGTTGCTCGCCTCGGTCTCGCGCACGCCGGGCGCGAGCAGCCCGCGCCGCTCGACCTCTTCGAACAGCTCGACGGCCTTGGCCTGCGCGTCCAGCAAACGCGCCGCGCGTTGTGCCTCGTCCTCGATCAGTTCACCCATGCCCCCGACGGTAACCACCGCCGCGCGCGGCCACCAGGCGAGTCCGATTTGGGCGCCTGCGGGAGGAATCACCCGATCCGCGGTCGAGCCTGGGAGAACTCCACAGGTTTCCCACGGAGCCCGGCAAGGAAAATCTCAGGTACGGGGTGTGTTCTGGTCGAGGCGGTAGCCAGGAGCGGGACGAGGCTGGAGCGGGAACATGAGCGAACAGGAGCCGGGGTCGACCGGTGGGCAGACCGGCGGTTGGCCGTACGGACACGGTGACCAGACCCAGCCGGGCGCGTATGGGCAGTACGGACAGCAGGATGCAGCGGGTCAGCCGGGGACGCCGGGTCAGCCAGGCGCGGCGGGTCAGCAGGGTCACTATGGCCCGTACGCCGGCTACAACCCAGGCTGGGCACCGCAGGGTGCTTGGGGCCAGCACCCGGGTACCCAGCAGTTCCCGCAGACGCCGTACCACCGGCCGCCGCGGCCGATGCGCAGCGCGGCGATCGCGGTCGGCGCCATCGGGCTTTCGGTGGTGCTCGGCCTGGGCATCGGGCACTTCGTGTGGACGCCCGGCTCGGATTCCGCCGGGGGCAACCAGAACTTCGGGTCCGTCTCTCCTCCCGGGGGCACGTCGAGCACGTCGATCGACCCCAACGGGATCGCGACGAAGGTCGATCCGGGCCTGGTCGACGTGAACACCGAGCTCGGTTACCAGAGCGCCGCCGCGGCGGGCACCGGCATCGTGCTGACCTCCGACGGCGAGATCCTCACCAACAACCACGTCGTCGAAGGCGCCACCAGCATCAAGGTGACCGACATCGGCGACGGCAAGACCTACACCGCCTCCGTGCTCGGCTACGACCGCAGCCACGACATCGCGGTGATCAAGCTCAACGGCGCCTCCGGCCTGAAGACCGCGTCGCTCGGCAATTCCTCCGCGGTCGCGGTCGGCGACGCCGTGGTCGGGATCGGCAACGCGGGCGGCGCCGGCGGCACCCCGGCCGTGGCGGCCGGCAAGGTCACCGCGCTGAACCAGTCGATCACCGCGTCGGACGAGTCCGCCAGCTCGTCGGAGCAGCTCACCGGCCTGATCCAGGTCGACGCCGACATCCAGTCCGGCGACTCCGGCGGCCCGCTGGTCAACGCCAACGGGCAGGTCGTCGGCGTCGACACCGCCGCGTCGCAGGGATTCCAGTTCAACGGCGGCCAGGGCCAGGGCGGTCTCGGCCGCGGCCGCGGCGGGCTGGGCCAGGGGCAGGGCGGCCTTGGGCAAGGCGGTCTCGGGCAGGGTGGTCTCGGGCAGGGCCAGGGCGGTCTCGGCGGCCTCGGCCAGGGAGACGGCGGTCTGGGCCAGGGCCAGGGCGACGGCGGCCTCGGCGAAGGCGACGGCCAGCAGGGCGCCTCGGGCGGGCACCAGGGCTTCGCGGTCCCGATCAACCAGGCGATCGACCTCGCCCACCAGATCATCGGCGGCAAGTCGTCCGACTCCGTCCACATCGGACAGAGCGCCTTCCTCGGCGTGTCGGTGAGCGACGCCGGCCAGGCGCAGCAGTCCCCGGGCGGGCTCGGCCAGGGACAGGGCCAGGGTGGCCTCGGCCAAGGACAGGGCCAGGCCCAGGGTGGCCAGGGCCCATCCCAGGGCAGCTCAACCGGTGCCCAGATCCAGGACGTCGTGGCTGGCGGCCCCGCCGCCACGGCCGGCCTCACGGGCGGCGACGTCATCACCGCGGTCGACGGCAAGGCCGTCGACTCGGCGACCACCCTCACGACCCTCATGGACACCCACCACCCGGGCGACAAGCTCACCGTCACGGTGGTGGACCAGACCGGCCAGCAGCACGACGTCACCGTGACCCCGGTCAACGGCCCGGTCGGCTGAGCCAGGGCACACGAGGAGGGGTTCCGGTCCCAGCGGGCCGGGACCCCTCTTGTCGTCTCAGCGCCAACTTCGCCGTCGCGGGGTGCGGCACCGCATGCCGGCGACGCCGGTCGGCTGAGTTCGGCCACGCCAAGGAGAATCCGGTCCATCGCGGGCCGATGCCCTCTCTCCGCTTTGGCACCAACTTCGCAACCGCCGGGCGGCCACCGGGTTTGTGGCAGGGCAGGTCGGTGGCGCCGGCCGGCCGAGTCCGCGCGAGTAGCGCGAGGGCTCGGATCCGTCGCGAATCGGGGCCTCTCCCGTCGTTGCGCCGGTGATCTCGCTGCTGTTGGCGGTCGTCGGGTGTGGCAAGACGTGTCGGTGGCGCCGATCGGCTGAGCTCGACCACGTCCAGCAGGATCCGCTCCATCGCGTGCCGGTGCTCCCGCTGTTGTGACGGCACCTTCGCTGGCGCTGGCGCTGGCGGTTGCAGGGCCTGGCGCGGTAGTTCGGTCACACGGGTCGGCTGAGCTCGAACGCGCTCAGGAGGACCTCCGGCTTTCGCGGAACGGTGCCCTCTCGCCGTTGTGGCAGCGACTTCCTCTTGGAGCGGGGGATGCGCCCGTCGATCGCGATCGGCCCATCGCTCAGCGGCTGCCGACCTCGCCGGATGCGACGCCACGTCGGTGGCGTGAATCGGCCCCGGGCGGCTGAGTTCAGCCGGGACCCCTCCCGCGGTTGCGGCGCTACCTTCCTCCCGAACCGACGCGAGCACGCGAGCGGGCAAGCACGCGAACGAGGGAGGAAGCCCGATGAACCGCAAATGGCTCACCCCCTTACTACTTCTGGCAGCCACCAGCTGCAGTACCAGCACAACCGGCCAGGCACACCCCGCCGGCGGCGACCTGCCCAGCGCCGCCGACGCGCGCAACTACGCGGCCTGCGCCGACGGCAACTGCGAAGTGCTCGTGACGAAGGCGGTCGACCTGCCGGCCGGCGGGCGCGGCGACGTCGACACCCTCTCCATCACCCGCATCGGGCCCGGCGGCGTGGACTACGAGCTCAAGAGCGCGCACGGCAGCGGCTCCGGGAACCTGACCACCGGCTGCGTTTCGACGTTCTACGAGGGTGGGGGCGGGTCGGCGTGCTACTCCGGTGACGTGCCGCAGCCGGAGGCGCAGACGGGGGTGCTCGCGGTGCGGCTGACGGGGGCGTCGGCGGTCGGGGCCGTGGTGCAGCTGGTTTCCGGGCCGCCCGGGCCGCCGCCGGAGTCACTCGTGCCTCACATTCCCGGTTTCGGAGGCTGAGCGAGGCCTATTCTCTCCTGCGGCACCGTCGCCGAAGCCGGGAGAGGAATCCGTGGACTCCATCAGCACCCTGTCGTACGAGCCGCTCACCCCGACCGCCTACCTCGACCGCGCAGCGGCCGCCCACGGCAACCGGATCGCCGTGGTCGACGGTGAAGACCGCTGGACCTACACGGAGCTGCACGAGCGGTGCCGCCGGCTCGCCGGGGCGCTGGCGCCGCTCGCGGACGGGCGGCCGGTGGCCGTGCTGGCGCCCAACACCCACGTCCTCCTCGAAGCCAACTTCGGCGTGCCGTGGGCGGGCGTGCCGCTCGTCGCGGTGAACACGCGGCTCGCGGCGCGCGAGGTCGCCTACATCCTGGAGCACGCGAAAGCGGCGGTGCTTGTGCACGACCCGGTGTTCGACAAGCTCGTCGACGACGCCGTCGGGCTGATGTCCGAAACCGCGCCGCGCCGGATCCGCACGGGCGAGGAGTACGAACGGCTGCTCGCGGCCGCCGAGCCACTGGCGATCACGCCCGAGGACGAGCGGTCCGTGCTGTCGATCAACTACACCTCCGGCACCACCGGCCGGCCGAAAGGCGTGCTCTACAGCCATCGCGGCGCGTACCTGCAAGCGCTGGCGATGGTCGGGCACACCGGCCTGTCGCCCTCGGCTGTGCACCTGTGGACGCTGCCGATGTTCCACTGCAACGGCTGGTGCTTCCCATGGGCGGTCACGGCGGCCGCGGCCACGCACGTGTGCCTGCCGAAGGTCGAGCCCGCCCGGGTGTGGCAGCTCATCCGTGAGCAGGGCGTGACGCACCTCAACGGCGCGCCGACGGTGCTGTCGATGCTCGCCTACGCCCCGGAAGCGGCACCGGTCGAGACGACGGTGCGCGTCGCCACCGGGGGAGCGCCGCCGTCGCCCGCGATCCTGCGCCGCATGAGCGAGCTCGGCTTCGACGTGACGCACCTCTACGGCCTGACCGAAACCTACGGCCCGGCGATGATCTGCGACTGGCGCCCCGAGTGGAACGCGCTCGACGAGCAGGAGCAGGCGCGGCTCAAGGCCCGCCAGGGCGTGGGCAACATGATCTCCTGCACCGCCCGCGTGATCGCCGACGACGGCACCGACGTGCCCGCCGACGGCGCCACCATCGGCCAGATCGCCCTGCGCGGCAACAACGTCATGCTCGGCTACCTCGACGACCCCGAAGCGACGCGCGCCGCCGTGCCCGACGGCTGGTTCCGCACCGGCGACCTCGGCGTCGTACACGCGGACGGCTACGTCGAACTTCGCGACCGCAGCAAGGACGTGATCATCTCCGGTGGTGAGAACATCGCGTCGGTGGAGGTGGAACAGGCGATCGCCGAGCACCCGGCCGTGCTGGAGGTGGCCGTGGTCGCCGTGCCGGACGACCGCTGGGGCGAGGTGCCCGCCGCGTACGTGACCTTGCGCGACGGCGAAAGCGCCACGGAGGCGGAGATCGTCGAGTTCGTGCGCGAGCGGCTGGCGCGGTTCAAGGCGCCGAAGTCGGTGACGTTCGGGGATCTGCCGAAGACCTCGACCGGGAAGATCCAGAAGTACGTGCTGCGCGAGAAGGCCTGGGCCGGCGTGGAGCGGCGCATCCAGTGAACGCTCAGCCCAGCCGGTAGAAGCGCCACATGTCGTGGTCGATCGGCAGGGTCTCGACGCGGTCGAACCCGGCTTCGCGCGCATAGGCCTCGACGGTCGAGCGGCGGATCGCGGTGCCGGTGGCGGCCGAGCTCGGGCTGCTCATGCTGTCGGGCAGGCAGATCGACACGCTGAAGCCGTACATCAGCCGCTCGACGGCGTCGCCGGGTGCGGTGAACTCGTCGGCGACCTTCATGTCGGCCACGAGCACCGGTCCGCCGAGGCCGCGCATCGCCGCGAGCGCGCGGACGGGGTAGGGCAGGTCGTGCAGGCATTCGAAGGCCATCACGAGGTCGTACGGCTCGGCCTCGACCGTGCCGATGTCCTGGCGGTGCACGGTGATCCGGTCGGTGAGGCCGGCTTCGGCGACGTTGGTCCGGGCGAGATCCACCGAGGCTTGGTCGAGGTCGTACGCGTCGACGCGGGTCTGGGGGAACGCGCGCGCCAGGGCGATCGCGGCCCAGCCGCCACCGCAGCCGATGTCGGCGACGCGCGACGGTCTGTCGGCCAGGCGCGCGAGCACGTCGGGCATCGCGGGCAGCCATTGGGGCGCCAGCAGGTGCAAGAAACCCGGACGGTTGAGCGCCGCCTGCGATTCGCGCATGTCGGCGCCGTAGCCGGCCCACGGGAAGCCGTGACCGGTGCGGAACGCCTCCGCGACCTCGGGCACGTGTCCGGCGGCGCTCACGAGCTGGCGCGCGAGCGGGCTGAGGTAGGCGAGTGAGTCCTGGTCGGCGAGCACCGTCTCGGCGCCGGGGGCGAAGCGGTAGTGCCGTTCGGCGTCGGTGCCCGTGACGTCCAGGAACCCCGACACCGCCTGCTGTTCGAGCCATTCGCGGGCGCATCGCTCGTCGGTACCGGTCGTCTCCGCGAGCTGGGCGGACGTGCGGTCGCCGCCGGCGAGGGAGCGGTAGTAGCCGAGGCGGTCGCCGAGCGCGATGGCGATGACGTCGGAAGTCGCGACAGCGGCGTCGAACACGCGCGCGGCCATGGCTTCGGCGGGGTCTTGGGGCATCACACAGTATTCGCAGAGCGGCCTGAACCGGACAACGACGGGCTTTTCACCGGGGCCCGCGCTCGTGGCCCGGGCCCCGTCGGTGATCAGCGAGCGATCGCGGTGAGCAGTTCGGCGTTCGTGGTGTCGCCGGAGAGCTCCCACGCGAAGACGCCACCGAGCCCCTGCGACTTCGCGTAGCCGGCCTTGGCCGACGCCGTCGCGGGGGTGTCGTAGCTCCACCACTGCGAGCCGCATTTCGCGTAGGCGGTGCCGGCGATGAGGCCGTTGGACGGGCACGTGGTCTTGAGGACCTTGTAGTCCTCCACGCCGTCCTCACCCGTGGTGGTGCCCTTCACCGGGCCGGTAGCGGTGCCGCCGGGCTGCTTCTGCGTGACGCCGTCCCAGCCGCGGCCGTAGAACCCGAGGCCCAGCAACAGCTTCGCCGACGGCACGCCGTCACGGCGCAGCTTCTGGATGGCGGCGTCGGCGTAGAACCCAGCGGTGGGGATGCCGTAGTACGAGCGCAGCGGCGAATGCGGCGCGGTGGGACCGGTCGGAGTGGCGCCGGCCACGAAGTAGTCGTAGGTCATCACATTGTACCAGTCGAGGTAGCGGCTCGCGCCCACGTAGTCGGTGGCGTCGATCTTGCCCCCGGGCGCGCCGTCCGCGGTGATCGCCGCGGTCACGAGCTGCTTCCCGAAACTGGCGCGCAGCGCCTGGACGACCTTGGTGAAAGCGTCCGGGCCGCTGGCGTCGCACTCGAGGCCGCACGCGTTGGGGTACTCCCAGTCGACGTCGATGCCGTCGAAGAGCCCGGCCCAGCGCGGGTCGTTCACGAGGGCGTAGCAGGAGTCCGCGAACTTCGCGGGGTCTTTCGCCGCCTCGGTGAAGCCGGGGGAGAAGGTCCAGCCGCCGAACGACCACAGGATCTTCAGGTTCGGGTGCAGCTTCTTGAGCTGCAGGAGCTGGTTAAAGCTGCCGTGCAACGCGCCGGGTTCCGCGCTGTCGGCCTGCCCGTTGACGCTCGTGGCGGCGTCGTAGGGCTGGTCGGCGTCGGCCCATTCGTCGCCGAACGCCCACTGGCCCGCGGAGACGGTGCCGAACGCGTAGTTGATGTGGGTGAGCTTCGCGGCGGAGCCGGAGGTCTCGATGTCCTTGACGCGGTAATTGCGGGCGTACACGTCCCAGTCGGCGAAGTAGGCCATGACCTTGTGGTCTTGCCGGTGGTTCGCCGCGGCTGGGGCAGGTGCCGGTGTGGTCGCCGAACTCGGCGCCGCGAGCGAGGCGAGCACCAGGGCCACCCCGGCCCCGGCCGTGACCAGACGTCTCAGCACGATCGTTTCCCTTCGACGGGGGAAGAAGACCGCCGGACGCTAATAGGTCCAGACCATTGGGGAGGGTCCGCCGGGAGAGCGGGCAGCAACGCGGCCCGTTTTGACCAGGCCGACGCGCGGACGCGGGCGGGCTTCTGGTTCGGGCCCCGGGCGCTGCTCGGAAACAGTCGCTCGGGACCCGCCGACGAGTCCCCGGCTCGGATCAGGCCGGTGTGACCTCGCAGCGCCAAGCGCCGCCGGCGCCGCGGGTGCACGTGAGCTGCTGCTCGTCGGTCGCGCCACCGGGCCGGAGCCACGGCATCACGGTGTCGCCGGCGATGAGCGCGTCGAGCGTCTGCAGCTGCGGGTTGCGCGGCTCGGGGTGGTGCTCGTACCCGGCCCGGCCGAGCGCCAGCGCGATGGCCATCCCGAGCAGGTTGACGTCGTTCGCGTCGGTCGGCAGCTCGCCGCCCTCGGGGCGCAGTCGCACCCCGGCCTCGGGCGAGGGGACGATCGCTGCGGTGTAGCTGTCGGACATCAGCCGGCACTCTCCGTTCGTGGACCTTCGGGCGGCGCTCAGCCTATTTCGCCCGCACACCGGTGTCACCGGCGACCCGCCGGGGATCAGCCCAGCGCGCGTCGCAGCCGGGGTGCGCGCAGCAGGACCCGGCACGCGTACCGGACTTGGGCCCAGCGCCCGCTCCTGGTCTGGGCGAGGTCGTGCAGCTCGGAGAGGAACAGCTCGGCGTACTCGGCTCGGCTCCCGGCCGGCAGCAGCGCCGCCGCGCACGTGGCCGTCACGCGGGAGAACGCGATCACCTGAGCCGGGCTCGTCGTCCGTCCCGCCCACCCGTGCCAGCGGGGATGCCGCGAGCCGAACCCGTGGTCGGAGAGCACGGCGACCACGTCCGTGCGTGCCGCGTAGAGCTGCTCCACCACCTCGATCACGCAGCGGCGCGCGAGGTCGTGATCGTCGCGGCCGGTGCCCTCGCCGACCAGTGCCAGCGCGCGCCACGCGTAGGCGCGGGCGTTGCCGAGCGCGGGTCCCAGCTCGGCGGCGCTCGCGAGGTCGCCCGTCACGTCGAGCTCGCGGCACAGGTCGTCGAGCCGCCCGCCGACGAGCAGCAGGTCGATCACGCGGTGAGAGCTGCTCAGATGGGGGAGCAGCGTCGCCGCGACGCGATCGTGGGTCCGGCCGAGCATCCGATCCAGCCCGAGCAGCAAGTCGAGCGATGGGTTCACCGCGCGTCCCCTGCCAGGCCCGGGCGCAGCCGCGTCAACGCGCGCGCCGAGGTTTCCGCGCGGTGCAACGCTTCCCGCACGGCATCGAGGCCGTCGGAGTCGAGCCGGTAGTAGCGCCGCCGCGGCCGGCCCGCCTCCGACGGATCCGCTTCCTCCCACCGCGACCGCAGCCAGCCCGCCTTCTCAAGGCGCGCGAGGATCGGGTGGATCGTGCCGCTGGGCAGCCCGGCGGCAGCGCAGATCTCAAGCCCGTACAGCTCCTGGGCGGGTTCCCTCATCAGCGCGTGGAGCACCAGCTGGGTCGGGAGGGTCATCCGGGGACCGGCCATGCAAGAGCTCTACCTAGCCCCCGTGTTCGGGGGAAGCCCCGTCCGCGGCTCGGCGTCCGGGTGGCCTTCGAGAAGTGGTCTGGACACTTCACACATTGGTCCAGACAATAGGCACCTCCCCGTCGAAGCCGGAGGTAGGCGATGAGGCGTTCCCGACTGTCCTTGTTCCTGGCCGCGTTCGCCGTGACCCTGGGTGGGCTCGTGGCCGTGCCCGGCAGTGCCGGGGCCGCGAATCTGCTGGTCAACCCCGGGTTCGACGCCGGGTCGACCGGCGGGTGGGAGTGCGCGAGCGGGGCGGCCACCGTCGCTTCGCCGGTGCGTTCGGGGGCGGGGGCGCTGGCCGTCACGGCGTCCGCGGCCGACACCGGGCAGTGCAGTCAGACGGTGTCCGTGCGGCCGAACACGACCTACGCCGTGGAGGCCTGGGTGCGGGGCAACCCGGTGTACCTGGGGGTCACCGGAGGGCCCTCGACCTGGGCGGGCTCGGGTGACTACACGCGCCTGGCGCTGTCGTTCACCACGGGCGCGACCCAGACGTCCGCGCAGCTCTACCTGCACGGCTGGTACGGCGGCGGCACCTACTACGCCGACGACGTCAGCCTCGACGGCCCGGGCGGCGGGACCCCCGGCGCACCCACCGCGCCGGCAGCGCCCAAGCTCGGCGCGGTCACCAGCACGTCGATCGGCCTGACGTGGACCGCACCGGCGGGCACCGTGACCGGCTACCGCGTCTACGAGGACGGCACGCTGCGCACGACCGTCACCGGCACTTCGGCGACGTTGACCGGGCTGTCGCCGTGCACCACGCACAGCTACACCGTCGCCGCGTACAACACAGCGGGGGAGTCGCCGCGCAGCGCCACGGTCTCCGGCAGCACCGGCGGCTGCACCAACTCCGGCCTGCCGAAGCACGCCCTCATCGGCTACCTGCACGCCAGCTTCGCCAACGGCTCCGGCTACGTCCGCATGGCCGACGTGCCCGACGCGTGGGACATCATCGACCTCGCGTTCGGCGAGCCGACCACGCCGACATCCGGCGACATCCGCTTCAACCGCTGCCCGGCGACCGAATGCGCCGACGTGGAGAGCGACGCCGACTTCATCGCGGCGATCCGCGCGAAGCAGGTGCAGGGCAAGAAGGTGCTCATCTCCATCGGCGGCGAGAAGGGCCAGGTGCAGCTCACCACCACGACCGCGCGTGACGCGTTCGTCAGCTCCGTCTCGGCGATCATCGACAAGTACGGCCTCGACGGGCTCGACGTCGACTTCGAGGGCCACTCGCTGTCGCTAAACGCGGGCGACACCGACTTCCGCAACCCGACCACCCCCGTCGTCGTCAACCTCATCTCCGCCCTCAAAACGCTGAAAGCCCGCTACGGCAGCGCGTTCGTGCTCACGATGGCGCCCGAGACGTTCTTCGTGCAGGTCGGCTACCAGTTCTACGGCGGCTCGTCGGCCGGCGACCAGCGCACCGGCGCGTACCTGCCGGTGATCAACGCCCTGCGCGACTCGCTGACCGTGCTGCACGTCCAGGACTACAATTCCGGGCCGGTCATGGGGCTGGACAACCAGTACCACACCATGGGCGGCGCCGACTTCCACATCGCGATGACCGACATGCTCAAGGCCGGCCTCCCCGTCGCCGGCGGCGCTTTCTTCCCCGGCCTGCGCGACGATCAGATCGCGCTCGGCGTCCCGGCGACCGTCAACGCGGGCAACGGCTACACCGCCCCCGCCGACGTGCAGACCGCCCTGACGTGCCTCACCAAGGGCACGGGCTGCGGCGGTTACACCCTGCGCGGCGGCACCGTGCCGGGCCTGCGGGGGCTCATGACGTGGTCGATCAACTGGGACCACTTCTCGGGCTGGACGTTCCAGAACGCGCACGCGCCGTTCCTGGACACGCTTCCCTGAGACACCCTGCCTGAGACGCACGAGACATGGCGGGCCGCCGGCGATCTTCGGCAGACTGGGAACCACCGGCGAAGATCGTGAGGACGAGCGATGGACCTGAAACTCCGCGGCAGGCGTGCCCTGGTGACCGGCGCGTCGAAGGGCATCGGCGCTGCCGTGGCCGAGGTGCTCGCCGCCGAGGGCAGCCACCTGCACCTGGCCGCGCGCAGCGGCGAGGCGCTCGAAGCCCTCGCCAGGAAGCTGCGGGAGGCGCACGGGGTCGAGGTGACCGTGCACGTCGTCGACCTGCGCGAAACGGCCGATCTCGAACGGCTCGCCGAGGCCACGGCCGACGCCGACATCCTCGTGAACAACGCCGGCGACATCCCGGCCGGCACGCTCGACCAGGTCGGCCCCGACCGCTGGCGGCACGCGTGGGACCTCAAGGTCTTCGGCTACGTCGACCTCACCCGGCTCGTCTACGCGCGGCTTCGCGAGCAGGGTCGCGGCGTGATCGTCAACGTGATCGGCGCCGGCGGTGAGCGGCCGAAGACGGAGTACATCGCCGGCGGCGCGGGCAACGCCGCGCTGATGGCCTTCACCCGGGCGCTCGGCGCCGAGGGCCCGCGCGACGGCGTGCGCGTGGTCGGCGTGAACCCCGGCCCGGTCGCGACCGAGCGGATCACCACCATGCGCGCGGCCAACGCCGACGTCGACGCGAGCTTCGCCGCGCTGCCCTCGCGCCGCGTCGCCGAGCCGGGCGAGGTCGCCGACCTGGTGGCGTTCCTGGCCTCGGCCCGCGCCGACTACATCAGCGGCACCATCGTGACCATCGACGGCGGGCTGTCCGCCGCGTCCTGATTCACCCGGCGGCGAAGACGTGCCGCCATCGTTCGGCCGAGTCGGCGAGGTCGCGGCCGACGTGGTCGAAGTAGTCGCCCATCGCGGCCAGCCGCGCGGCGGCGGGGGAGCCGGCCAGCAGGCCGGCGCCCTCGCGCGCCGAGGTGGCCCACGCGGTGCAGACGTCGGCTTCGCGGCGGCACGAGCGGTACCACGCGTCGTCGTCGACCCGGTAGTGCTCGCGGCCGCCGGGTTCGCGGACGCGGCGGACGAGTTCGAGCTGCTCCAGGTACGCGATCGCCTTCGACACCGACGCCGGGCTCACGCGCACGCGCGCCACGAGGTCCATCGCGGAGAGCGTTCGCCGGTCGCTGGTGAGGAGCGTGGCGAGCACGCGGGCCGGCATGCGCGGGAGTCCGGTGTGGACCATCATCTCCGTGAACCGCTCCTCGAACCCGCTCACCGCCGGGGCGCCCACGGGCACGCGCCGGCCCCGCTCGTGTGTGGCCTCCTGGGCGTGGTCGGCCCGGTAGCCGCGCGGGCCGCCGTTGCGCCGGACTTCCCGGCTCACCGTCGACGTCGGCCGCCCCAGCAGCCGCGCGATCTCGGCGTAGGCGAGCCCGGCTTTCAGCCCCTCAGCGACGCCTCGACGGTCCTCGTGGGTCAGACGGGTTCCCGGCATGTGCCCGAGCCTACCGCGTCATTGCAACAACGGCGCCCCGTTGCACTCGTGACAGCCATTGCAACACAAGGAAAACCCGAGTTGACGGACCCCGGTGGACAGTCGTAGTTTCCCGATCGGGAAAAGGGGGTCACCATGGACACGACGGCGTTCACCGCGGTGGAGAACAGCCTGTACCTCACGCTCGACGGCCGCGCGCTCGACGCCCGCGCACCCCGCCCGGTGCTCGGCGACCCCGCGGCCGCGGGCGTCGTGGCGGCACTCGGGCACGACCCCGCCGCGGGGCCGCTGGTGAAGAGCCAGGTGTTCGACATCGCCGTGCGCTCGCGCATGCTCGACGACGTGGTGCGCTCGTTCGTCGGCCGCCACCCCGACGCCGTGGTGCTGGAGCTCGGCTGCGGGCTCGACGGACGGATCGAACGCGTGCGGCCACCCTCCACAGTGGACTGGTACGACCTCGACCTGCCCGCCGTCGTATCGGTGCGCGAACGGCTCTTGCCGCCGCCCGCGAACGTCCACCCGGTGGCCGCCGACCTCACCGACCCGGCGTGGCTCGAGCGGATCCCGGTCGGCCGGCCCGCCGTCGCGGTCGCCGACGGGCTCGTCGCCTTCCTGCCGCAGGACGCGTTCGTCGCCCTGCTCGCCGGGATCGCCGGGCGCTTCCCGACGGGCGAGATCGCGTTCAACAGCTACACGCGCTTCCACGTCTGGGCCATCGAGCACTACGGCGGCACCGGTTCCATCGCGGGCGTCGTGGCCAACCCCGGCTTCGACGACCCGCGCGCCCCGCAGCGCTGGGTCCCGCAACTGGAGCTGGTCGACGAGCAGTTCGCGTCCCGCGCGCCCGAGGTCGCGCTGCAGCCGCCGGCGCTGCGCTGGTTCACCCGGCTGGCGGCCCGCAGCACGGCGGTGGCCAGGCGGGGGACGTGCGTGCTGCGCTACCGCTTCTGACTCCTCGTCGGGGCCGCGCTGCCTTGGACTGCTCACGCTGACGTACCCCCGCGACGAGCCCGCCGGTTCGGCGCACCCGCACGGCACTCACGGAAGTCGTCGCGGCAGCTGTAACGGCGCGGCCTGGTGAACCGCCGCGGGCACCGGCCCCCGCGGGGACCGGCGCCGGCGCCCGCGGGACGATCCCTGTCCCGCGCAGACAGGAGCGTGCCGCAGCCGACAGCCCTGACTCACGCGTCCGGATACCGCGTATCCAGCGCGAGCGCCTCCCACTCCACCAGGTCCGCGAGCTGCTTCTCCAGCTTCGCCCTGATCCGCGTCACCGCTTCAGGTCCGAGTGGCAGCCGCAGCGGTGCGTCGGGGGTGTCGACGAGCGTGAGGATGGCCGCGGCGGCGCGGGCGGGGTCGTTGGGCTGGTGGCCGTCCTGCCCGGAGAACTGGGAGCGCAGCCGGCCGGCGGGGGTGTCGGCGTAGTCGGCGATCGGGTCGGCGAAGGTCATGGACCGGCCGGCGAACTCGGTGCGGAAGGGGCCGGGCTCGACGATGCTGACGCGGATCCCGAGCGGCCCCACCTCGCCGGCGAGGGCTTCGGACAGGCCTTCCAGCGCGAACTTCGACGTCGCGTAGATCGCGTGGCCCGGGTTGCCGACGACGCCGCCCACGGAGGAGAGCTGCACGATGTGCCCGCTGCGCCGCGCGCGCAGGTGGGGCAGGACGGCGCGCGTCACGGCGAGCACGCCGAACACGTTGGTCTCCATGACCTTGCGCGTCTGCTCGTCGGTGAGCTCTTCGAGCGCGCCGATGAGACCGTGGCCCGCGTTGTTCACGAGGACGTCGATCTGCCCGTACTCGGCGAGCGCGGCGTCGACGGCCGAGTGGATCGACGCCGGGTCGGTCACGTCGAGGCGCGCGACGAGCGCGCGGTCGGCGAAGTCCTTCACCGACTCGACGTCCCGCGCGGTGGCCACGACCCGCTCGCCCCGCGCGAGCACCGCCTCGGCGAGCACCCGCCCGAAACCGGCGCTCGTGCCCGTGATGAACCAGACCCGGCTCATGTCCGTCTCCTCGATTCGCGGTATCTTGATACTCAAACCAAACTACCTTGAGACTCAAGGGAGTGTCCAGTGGACCAGGACTCGGTCGGCGCCGGCCTCGCGGCGTGGCTGCGTGTGATGCCCGCCGGGGTCGACGCGGACGTCGAGGCCGCGCGCCAGCGGATCGGCCGGCTGTCGCGGCAGTTCGAGCAGGTGCTGGGTCGCGCGGCCGTCGTCCACGACCTCACCCCCGGCGACTGGCAGGCGCTCTCGGCCCTGCACCGCTCCGGAGAACCGCCCGTGCTCACGCCCAAGGAGCTCGGTGACCTGCTGGGGGTCACGTCGGGCACCGTCAGCGTCCGCATCGACCGGCTCGCCCGCGCGGGGCTGGTCGAACGCGTCGCGGCCGCCGACGGCCGCAGCCGCCCGATCCGCCTCACCCGCAAGGGCCGCGCCCGTTGGGCCGCCGCCACGAAGCAGCGCACCGACGACGAACGCGGCCTCTTCGCCGGCGCCCTCGAACCCGACCGCCTGGCGGCGCTCAACGCGCTGCTGGCCGATCTCCTGGCCCGCTTCGAATCGGAGTTCGGCCCGGCGTCCACAGTGGACCGTATCAACGGCGAGTCCTGACTGTCACCGCAACCGGGCGAGGACGTTGTGCGGGAACGGCAGCTCCGGCGCGCTCACCTCCGTGAGCCGGTCGAGCACCGCGGCGGGCAGGTCCAGCGTCAACGCCCCGAGCGTGTCCGTGAGCTGCCGCGTCGAGCGCGCCCCCACGAGCGTTCCCGCGATGCCGGGCCGCCGCAGCACCCAGTGCATCGCGACCTGCGCCGGCGTGTGGCCGGTCTCCGCGGCGACCTCGCGCACGGCGTCGAGCACCGCCCAGCGCCGTTCGGAGTGCTTCGTGCCGTCGAGCCGGCCGGGCCCGGCGCCGTCGCGGGAGTACTTGCCGGTGAGGGAGCCGCCGGCCAGGGCGCTCCACGGCTGCATCGCGATGCCGAATTCCGCGGCGAGCCGGACGTGCTCGGTCTCGATCGAGCGCTCCACCAGTGAGTACTCCAGCTGCAGCGCCGTGATCAGCGGTCCGCCGAGCATCGCGGCCTTCGCGGCGTACCACGCGGGCACGTCGCTCAGCCCCACCGCGCGGACCTTGCCCGCGCGCACCAGCGCGTCGAACGCCGCCACGACCTCTTCGGCCGGGGTGAACCCGTCCCACACGTGCAGCCAGTACAGGTCCACGTGGTCCACCCGCAGGCGCCGCAGCGACCGCTCCAGCGAAGCGACCATGTTCTTGCGCCCGTTGCTGCGGCCCAGGACATCGCGCACCGGCTCGCCGTCGACGAACCGCGGGCCCGAGTACTTCGTGGCCAGCACCAGCTCGTCGCGGTCGGGCACCTCGCGCAGGAACTCGCCGACGAGCTCCTCGCTGCGTCCGTCGCTGTAGTTGTCGGCCGTGTCGACGTAGTTGCCACCGGCGCCGAGGTAGGTGCGGAACACCTCATGCGAGGTCGCGTCGTCGGAGGAGAGGCCGCTCGGGCCGAACGTCATCGCACCCAGCGCCAGCGGCGAGACCCGGAGCCCGGAACGGCCCAGGGGCCGGTAGTCGTCCAAACCAGTCATGCCCCGAGCGAACAACCCGGACCGAGGTCCGGGTCAAGTCCCGAACCCGGAGCTTGACCTGGAGCGCGCTCCAGGTGGGAGTCTGGACGGGTGGATTCCTACTCACCCTCCGAAGTGACCGCCCGGACCGGCTTCAGCATCGACACGCTCCGCTACTACGAACGCATCGGCCTGCTGCGCGACGTCCACCGCACCGCCGGCGGGCGCCGCCGGTTCACCGAGGACGACCTGCGGTTCCTGCACCTGCTGCGCTGCCTGCGCGACACCGAGATGCCGATCGCCCAGATGCTGCGTTACGTGGAGCTGCTGCGCGAGGGCGACGACACCCAAGCCGAACGCCTCGCCGTGCTGCAGGACCACGAGACGCGCGTGGCCGAGCAGATCGACCGGCTGCGCGGGCACCAGGAGCACATCCGGATGAAGATCGCCTTCTACGGTGCCGCGGTCGACCAGACGCCGCTGGAACAAACCGAAAACCTGGCAAAGGTCTGAGCCGAGCCGGTGGAGCGGCGCCGCGACGCCACCCCACCGGATGGTGCTCAGTTGAGCAGACCGTGCGGGTCAAGCACGTACTTGCGTGCCGCGCCCTGGTCGAACTCGTGGTAGCCGCGCGGCGCGTCGCCGATGCTGATCGGCGTCGCGTTCACGGCCTTCGCGATCTGCACGCGGTCGTTCAGGATCGCCATCATCAGCTTCCGGTGGTACTTCATCACCGGGCACTGGCCCGTGGTGAACGAATGCGACTTCGCCCAGCCCAGCCCGATCCGGATCGACAGCGAGCCATGGCGCGCCGCCTCGTCGCCGGCCCCGGGATCCCCTGTCACGTACAGGCCGGGAATGCCCAGCGCCCCGCCCGCGCGGGTGAGGTCCATCAGCGAGTTCAGCACCGTCGCCGGGTGTTCGGTCGCCGACTCCCGGCCGTGCCCGCGCGCCTCGAACCCGACGGCGTCGACCGCGCAGTCGACCTCCGGCTCACCCACGATGGCGGCGAGCTGGTCCTTCGGGTCGCCCTCCGACACGTCGATGGTCTCGCAGCCGAAGCTTCGGGCCTGCGCGAGCCGTTCGGCGTTGAGGTCACCCACGATCACCACCGCGGCGCCGAGCAGCTGCGCCGACGCGGCCGCGGCCAGCCCCACCGGGCCGGCTCCCGCCACGTAGACCGTCGACCCCACCGTGACGCCCGCCGTGACGCAGCCGTGGAAGCCCGTCGGGAAGATGTCCGAAAGCATCGTGAGGTCGAGGATCTTCTCCATCGCCTGGTCGCGGTCCGGGAATTTCAACAGGTTCCAGTCGGCGTACGGAACCATCACGTACTCCGCCTGGCCGCCGACCCAGCCGCCCATGTCGACGTAGCCGTACGCCGAACCCGGCCGGTCCGGATTCACGTTCAGGCAGATCCCCGTCTTGCCCTCCTTGCAGTTGCGGCAGCGTCCGCACGCGATGTTGAAGGGCACCGAAACCAGATCGCCCACCTTGATGAACTCCACGTCACGGCCGGTCTCGATCACCTCTCCGGTGATCTCGTGACCCAGCACCAGTCCTGCCGGTGCCGTCGTGCGGCCACGGACCATGTGCTGGTCGGAACCGCAGATATTGGTCGCGACGTTCTTCAGGATCACGCCATGAGGGGTCTCGCGACCCACGTTCGCCGGGTTTACACCCGGACCGTCCTTGAGCACGAAGCCGGGGTACTCGATCGTGTCGACCTCGACCTTGCCCGGGCCCACATAAGTGACTGCTTTGTTGCCTGCCATGAGTTTCTTGCCGCCTTTCCTCGTTCGTCGGTGAACAGGTGGCGCGGCGTGGAGTTCCCCCGTCACGTCAGGCACTCCATGCTAACCCTGTCACGGACGCCGGCGCGCTGACTTGTGCGCGGCCTCGAGGGTGGGCAAGATCGACCGCGGCGGGGGGCCGGTCGTGTGCAGCCTTCGGCATGAGGAGCCAGTGTGGAGATCGTCGAGTTCACCCCCGAGCGCGAGCAATACGCGTGGACCTTCGGCGGGGTCGCCCCCATCCGGAAGGTGAAGCCCGGCACGGTGTTGAAACTCTGGACCGAGGACGCGTTCAGCGGCCGGCTGCAGAGCGCGTCGGACAAACCGAGTGAAAAACTCGACATGCGGGAGGTCAACCCGCAGACGGGACCGTTCTTTGTGGACGGCGCGGAACCTGGTGACACATTGGCGCTGCACTTCGTGGACCTGGAACCGGCGCGTGACTGGGCCGCGTCGGCGACCATCCCGTTCTTCGGCGGGCTCACCGCCACCGACCGCACCGCGATGCTGCACGAGCCGCTGCCCGAGCTGACCTGGATCTACCAGCTCGACCGCGAGAAGCAGGTCGTGGTGTTCGAGGCGCTGCGCGGCGACTTCCGCGTGGACCTGCCGGTGGAACCGATGCTCGGCACGGTCGGCGTCGCCCCGGCGGGGCGTGAGGTGCGCACGTCGCTGGTGCCGGACATGTTCGGCGGCAACATGGACACGCCCGAGATGAAGGCGGGCGCCACCTGCTACCTCGGCGTGAACGTGCCGGGCGCGCTGTTCTCCGTCGGCGACGGGCACTACCGCCAGGGCGAGGGCGAGGCCTGTGGTACGGCCGTGGAAGGCGCCATGAACGTGACGCTGATCGTCGAGCTGATCAAGGGCGGTGCGCCGGTGTGGCCGCGCATCGAGCAGGACGAGAACTACGTGGTGGTCGCTTCCTCACGCCCGCTGGAAGACGCGTGGCGCTCGAGCCAGCACGGCATGATCGGCTGGCTCGGCGAGCTCTACGGGCTCGACCCGCTCGACGCCTACCAGCTGCTCACGCAGATCAGCCAGGCCCCGCTGGCCAACGTCGTCGACGCGAACTACAGCGCCGTCACCAAGATCGCCAAGCGCCTGCTGCCCACGGGCGAGGCTTACGGCGGAATGCACCGGTACCTGCGCGAGCAGGCCGCGAAGCTCTAGGAGGAAAACGCATGGATCTGCGGCTGGCCGGGCGCAAAGCCCTGGTGACCGGCGGTACCAAGGGGATCGGGCGCGCGGTCGTCGCCTCGCTCGCAGGTGAGGGCGCCGCGGTGGCGTTCTGCGCGCGTACCGAATCCGAGGTGCGCGCCACGGAGAAGGAGTTCCGCGACGCCGGCGCGACGGTGTCGGGCGAGGCCGTGGACGTCGCCGACGGCGCAGCGCTGACCGCGTGGGTCGAGCGCGCCGCGGCCGACCTGAACGGCCTCGACATCGTGGTGGCGAACGTCAGCGCCCTGTCCATCGGCCCGACCGAGGAGAACTGGCGCTCCAGCTTCGAGGTCGACCTCATGCACACGGTGCGCGTCGCCGAGACCGCGCTGCCGCACCTGGAACGCAGCGAGGCCGCCTCGATCATCGCCATCTCGAGCGTCTCGGGCCGCGAGATCGACTTCGCCGCCCCCGCGTACGGGACGATGAAGGCCGCGGTCGTGCACTACATCCAGGGCCTGGCGCTGCAGCTGGCGCCGAAGGGCATCCGCGCCAACACGGTGTCGCCCGGCAACACCTACTTCGAGGGCGGCATCTGGCACAGCACCGAGAGCGGCAACCCGGAGCTGTTCAACCAGGCACTGGGTCTCAACCCGATGGGCCGCATGGGCACGCCGGAGGAGATCGCCTACGCGGTGACCGTGCTGGCCAGCCCGCTGGCGTCGTTCATCACCGGCACCAACCTGGTGGCCGACGGCGCTCTCACACGAGGTGTGCAGCTGTAGGTCTCAGTTCTGTACGGCGCTGTGGCGTTCGGCGCTCCGGGTCCTCGGGTTCGGAGCGCCGAGCTGTTCGCGGAGGAAGTCGATGCCCGCCGTGGTCATGGTTTCGCGGGTACCGAGACCGTAGACGTGGCCGGCGTCCTCGAGCCACCTGAACTCGGCATCGGCGCCTGCCTGCCAGTAGGTGGCGACGAGGGTTTCGCTCTGGGTGATGGGCACGACGTCGTCGGCGGTGCCGTGCACGACCAGCAGCGGCGCGGCGGACTCGCTCACGTGCGTGAGCGGGCTGGCCGCGGCGGCGAGCGCCGGGTGCTGCGCGGGCGCGCCGCCGAGCAGCCACGCGTGCGGGTCTTCCCCGGTGGCGTGGAACGGTGAGCTCGGCGGAGGCGGTGGCAGCCGCGTGAAGTCCGACGGCGGGCTCCACGCCACGGCCGCCTGCACGCCGCTGTCCGGGCCGAGCACGCCGATGTCGCCTTCGAGTTCGGGCCGGCCGCCGGTCACGGCGAGCATCACCGCGAGGTGCCCGCCCGCGGCGTGGCCCCACGCGGCGAACCGGTCCGGGTCCAGCGCCAGCGTCGTGTGGTGGTGACGCAGCCAGCGCACCGCGGCCTTCACGTCGTGCAGCTGTGCCGGGTACACCGCTTCGCGGCTGTGTCTGAAATGGACCAAGCTCACGGCGAACCCGGCCGCGGGCAAGCGTTGGGCGAGGTACCGGCCGAGCGGCGCGTGCTTGGGCGAACCCACGGCGAACGCGCCGCCGTGCACGAACACGACCACCGGCCATCCGGTGGGCGGCGGCGGACCGGCCGGCACGGCGAGGTCGAGCAGCAGCGGCCGGTAGCCGAGCAGGGGAGCGACCACGGCGTCGCGGTAGAGCACCCGGCCGGCGGCGGGCTCGGGGTCCGGCGGGGCCGTCTGCGGGAGAACGGGGAGCACCTGGGTCACGAGCCGACTATCACCCACCCCGGCTCCCGACCGGTAGCCGTACCAGGAAGCGGGACGAGGTGGTGTTTCCCGGCATCCGGACCGATTTCGCGCAACGGTGAGGTGCTGCCCCTCGCCCGGGCGGTGAGGGGCAGCCGTCACAGGGCGAACGCGATCGACCGCACGATCACCGCCGCGAAGAAAACCACGGTGAACGCGAGATCGATCGACAGCCCGCCGGCGCGCACCGGCCGCAGCACGCGGCGCACGGGCGCGATCACGGGCTCGGTGGCGCGGTGGCTGTAGTGGCGCGCCTTCCCGAGCCAAGACGGCCCGGTGGTCACCAGGCGCGTCCAGTCCAGGATCATGCGCGCGATCAGCACGAGGATGAACAGGGTCAGCACGTACCCGACCAGCGTTCCGATCAGGCTCATCACACACTCCTCAGGGTGGGTCGTTCACCTGGCTCAACGCCGGGAGCGCCCGCGGAGTGTCCCGTTTGCCGGAGTTCTCAGCGAGTTATCAGCCGGGGACCACCGTGACCTGCGGCTGGAGCACGCGGTCGAACCCCACGAGCCTTCGCGCGCCCGTGATCGGCACCGCGAGCACGGTGTGCGCGACGGCGCTCGACGGGCCCACGAGCAGCTCCACCGGCCCGGTGTCGACGATCCGGTCGCCGGCCCGCCCGGTGTAGGAGGCGAGGTCCGCGTGCAGGGCCAGGTGCACCACGCGGGTCTGCCCGGGTGGGAGCGGCACGCGCGGCGCGGCGATCAGCTGCCGCAGCGGGCGCGCGACCTCGGCGACCGGGTCGTGGAGGTAGACCTGCACGACTTCCGACGTCTCCGTGTCGTGCGGGTTGTGCAGCGTCACGCTCACCCGGCACGAGCCGTCGGCCGGCCACACGGTCGCGCCGGCCACCGAGACCCACGTGGCCGGGTGGTAGGTGAGACCGTGCCCGAACGGGAACACCGGCGTGGGGTCGACCGAGCTGACGTCGCTGCGCGCGGCCAGCGCCGCGCCGAGGTAGGTCGACGGCTGGGTCGCCCCGGCGGCGGGGAAGCTCACCGGCAGGCGGCCCGACGGCTCGACCCGGCCCGTGAGCACCCCGGCGAGCGCCGCCGCGCCCTCTTCACCCGGGTAGAACCCGCACACGACGGCCGCCAGGCGCTCGACCTGGCGCGAGAGCTCATAGGGCCGGCCGGACAACAGCACCAGCACCACGGGTGTGCCCGTCGCCAACACCGCTTCGAGCAGTTCCTCCTGCCGGCCGGGCAGCCGCAGGTCGGCGGCGTCGCAGCCTTCGCCGGACGTGCCGCCGCCGAACAAGCCCGCCCGGTCGCCGAGCACGGCAACGCAGACGTCCGCCGCCGCGGCCGCCTCGACGGCCGCGGCGAGGTCGGAGTCCGAGCCGCCGGTGACGCCGCAGCCCTCGGCGAAGGTGACGTCGAACGACTCCCGCAGCGCCTCGGCGACCGTGGGCACGTCGAGGCCGAACGGCACGTCCGGGTGGTGGACGCCGACGTGCATCGGGAACGAGTAGCAGCCGAGCATCGCGCCCGGTTCGTCCGCGCGCGGACCCACGACCGCCAGCCGAACACCGGAACGCAGCGGCAACGCTCCGGTGTTCGACAGCAGCACCACCGACCGCTCGGCGAGCTCTCGCGCGAGCGCCCGCGACTCGGCGTCGTCCAGCTCGGTCAACCCCCGGTGGGGCGACCACTCGGGATCCAGCAGGCCCAGCTCGAACTTCTGCGTCAGCACGCGGTGCAGCGCGCGGTCCACCAGGGACTCCTCGACGCTGCCGTCGGCCAGTGCGGCCAGCAGCGGCGTGCCGTAACAGTCCACTGTGGGCAGTTCGACGTCGATGCCCGCGCCCAGCGCCTGTCCTGCCGCGTCCGCCGGTCCGGTGGCGACGTGGTGCAGGGCGTGCAGGAACGCCACGGAGAAGTAGTCGGACACCACCGTGCCGGTGAACCCGTAGCGTTCGCGCAGCAGCGTGGTGAGCAGTTCCGGGTCGGCCGCGGCCGGCAGCCCGTCGAGGTCGGTGTAGGAGTTCATCACCGACCGCGCCCCGGCCCGCAGCGCGTGCTCGAACGGCGGCAGCAGCACGTCGGCGAACTCGCGCGGCCCGACCGACACCGGCGCGAGGTTGCGCCCGGCCTTCGACGCGGAGTAGCCCGCGAAGTGCTTGAGCGTCGCGACGATCCCGGCCGACTCGAGCCCGGCGACGTAGGCCGCGCCGATCGTGCCCACGAGGTACGGGTCCTCGCCGATGGTCTCCTCGACGCGGCCCCAGCGCAGGTCCCGCGCGACGTCCAGCACCGGCGCCAGCCCCTGGTGCACGCCGAGGGCCCGCATGGTCTCGCCGATGCGGAAAGCCATGCGGCCCACGAGGTCCGGGTCGAAGCTCGCGCCCCAGCACAGCGGTGCCGGGTACACCGTGGCCTGCCACGCCGCCAGGCCCGTGAGGCACTCCTCGTGCACCACGGCGGGGATGCCGAAGCGCCCGCGCGCCACGATCTCCTCCTGCGTCCGCGCGAGTCCCCGCGCGCCGATCTCCGGGTCGACCGGCCGCGTACCGAACGCGCGGGTCAGCTGCCCGACCCCGTGCGGCACGAGCGCGTCCCAGTCCGGCGGGTCGTGGGCGAAGTCGTGTTGGTGTGGCGCGACCTCGCCACCGGAGTCCATGCCGACCCAGATCCCGGACAGCTGCGCCACCTTCTCGCGCGTGGTCATCCGGGCCACGAGATCGCGGACACGCTCGGCTACGGACAGCCGCGGGTCGCGCCAGGGCTCGGGCGCGGTCTCGGTCGTCACGAGCCGGCCCGCGGCGCGGCGCTCGATGAGCGCACAACCAGTTCCGTGTCGAGCACCACGGGCTCACGCTCCTCGGGGTCGCCGTTGATGAGTCCGATGAGGACGGTGATGGCGCGGTGGCCCATCTCGCGGATGGGCTGTTGCACCGTGGTCAGCGGGGGAGTGCACAGCGCCGATTCGGGGATGTTGTCGAAGCCGACCACCGACACGTCGTCCGGTACGCGCAGGCCCAGCGCCGCCGCGGCGGCCAGGGTCGCGATCGCGGAGGTGTCGTTGGCGGCGAACACGGCCGTCGGCCGGTCGGGGCGCGTCAGCAGCTCCCGCGCCGACGCGGCCGCCAGCTCGCCGTCGTAGTCGCCGGCCACGACGAGGGTTTCGTCCACCTCGACGCCCGCCGCGGCCAGCGCGCGCCGGTAGCCGGTTTCGCGCAGCTGCGCCGACTGAAGGTCCGGCCGGCCGGCGAGCAACGCGATCCTGCGGTGCCCGAGCTCCAGCAGGTGCTCGGTCGCCAGCTGCGCGCCGCGCAGGTTGTCGGAGACGATCGCCGGCAGCGGCGAGCGCCCGGTGTGCGGATCGACCGCGACGACCGGAGTTCCGGGCAGGCCTTCGAGCTCGGCCGCGGGCGTCACGAGCACCGCGCCGTCGACGAGCGTGCCGCTCAGCCGCGACAGGTACCGGCGCTCCCAGCCCACCGGGTCGCCGGTGCGCCCGCCCGCCGAGTACACGACGAGCTCGAATCCGGTGCCGCGGATCGCGTCCGCCGCGCCCTTGAGCAGCTCCGTGCTGAACGGCTCGAGGTCGGCCACGAGGATGCCGATCACGTTGGTCTTGTGGTTGCGAAGGCTCTGCGCCACGAGGCTCGCCTCGTACCCCAGCTCGTCGATCACGGCGCGGACGCGCGCGAACGTGTCGGCGGCGACGCCGTAGCGCTGGTTGATCACTTTCGAGACCGTCGCGACCGACACTCCGGCGCGGGCGGCGACGTCACGGATCGTGACACGGGAACGAGGCTGCACCGGCCCAGACTAGCGATGTAAAACGTTATCGACAACGATTGACACGGGATTTTCGGACGCGCAGACTCTTCGCCATCCCGGGCACCGTCACGCCCCGTCCAACTCGGCCGAAGTCGTCAGGAGTGGATCCGTCATGCGTCACAGCCGGAGATTCCCCCTCGCCGCGCTCGTCGCGGCAGCCGCGCTCGTGCTCTCCGCGTGCGGGGGAGGTGGCGACGAAGGCCCGGCCGCCGCGTCGGGTCCGGTCACCCTGACCTGGTGGCACAACGGCACAGCGGAACCCGTGCGGTCGCTGTGGCAGCAGGTCGCCGACGACTACCACCAGGCGCACCCCGATGTGTCGTTCACGGTGCAGCCGATCCAGAACGAGGAGTTCCCCACCAAGGTGCCGCTGGCGCTGCAGTCGAACACGCCACCGGACCTCTACCAGCAGTGGGGCGGCGGGGACGAGGCTTCGCAGGTCGACTCGGGCCGCGTGGCGGACCTGACGTCGTCCGTGCAGGGCTGGATCGGCGGCCTCGGCTCGATGGCGCAGGGCTGGCAGGTCGGCGGAAAGCAGTACGGCGTGCCGTACGTGCAGCACGTCGTCGGGTTCTGGTATCGCAAGGACCTCTTCGCGCAGGCCGGGATCACGGCCCCGCCGACGACCATGGCCGATTTCGCCGCCGCCGTCGGCAAGCTGAAGTCCGCGGGCATCGCGCCGATCGCGCTCGGGGGCAAGGATCGCTGGCCCGACGCGTTCTACTACGACTACTTCGCCGTGCGCGCGTGCTCCACGCAGGTGCTCAAGGACGAGATCGCGGCCGTGAAGCTGCAGAACCCGTGCTGGGTCAAGGCCGGCCAGGACCTGCAGGGCTTCCTCGCGACGCAGCCTTTCCAGACCGGCTTCAACGGCACGCCGGCGCAGCAGGGCGCCGGCAGCTCGGCCGGGCTCGTCGCCAACGGCAAGGCCGCGATGGAGCTGCAGGGCGACTGGGACCCGAGCACGATGTCCTCGCTCACCGACGACAAGGACCTCGACTCGAAGCTCGGGTGGTTCCCCTTCCCGTCGGTGCCCGGCGGGAAGGGGAACCCCGCCGTGCTGCTCGGCGGCGGTGACGGGTTCTCCTGCACGACGCGCGCGGCGGCCGCGTGTGCCGGGTTCCTGCAGTACCTCACGAGCGCGCCGGTGCAGCGGAAGATCGCCGAGGCCGGCTCCGGTCTGCCGGTGAACGCGGACGCCGTGGCGTCGTTGAAGAACGAGTCGCTCAAGTCCGTTGCGGAGCAGACGCGCAAGGCGTCGTACGTGCAGATGTACTTCGACCGCGCGTTCCCGACCGCTGTCGGTCAGGCGCTCAACGACGCCGTCGCGAACCTGTTCGCGGGGCAGGGCAACCCGGAAGCGGTGGTGCAGGCCGTGAACCAGGCCGCCACCGGGAACAAGTGATGGCGGCTCCCGCCCCGCCCCGGCCGCTCGCGCGGACCGTCCACAGTGCACCCCGGCGCCCGGCGCGGCGCCGGGGCCGCACTCGGCTCGAGCTGGTTTTGCTGCTCGGCCCCGCGCTGGTGCTGTTCGCCGGGTTCGTGCTCGTGCCCATCGGCATCGCGGTGTACTACAGCTTGTACTCGTGGAACGGGTTCGGCCCGCTCACGAACTTCGTGGGGTTCCAGAACTACGCCGACGCGTTCGGCGGCGCCGTGTTCCGCGGCGCGATCGGGCACAACGTGCTCATCGCCGTGCTGTCGATCGTGGTCCAGCTGCCGCTGAGCATCGGCATCGCGCTGCTGCTGGACCGCAAGCTCAAGGGCCGCACGTTCCTGCGGATGGTCGTGTTCGCGCCGTACGTGCTGTCGGAGGCGATCACCGCCGTGATCTGGCTGCTGATGCTGCAACCGAACGGGTTCGTGGACGAGCTCCTGCGCGGCGTGGGCTTGGGCGGGCTCGTGCACCAGTGGCTCGCGGACCCGGGCATCGTGCTGTACACGCTGTTCGTGGTCATGACCTGGAAGTACCTCGGCTTCGGCATCATCCTGCTGCTCGCGGGCCTGCAGGGCGTGCCGCCGGAGCTGCGGGAAGCCGCCGCGCTGGACGGCGCCACCTCGTGGCAGACCACGCGCCACGTGGTGCTGCCGCTGCTGGGCCCGACGATCCGGATCTGGGTGTTCCTGAGCGTCATCGGTTCGCTGCAGCTGTTCGACCTCGTGTGGATCATGACGCTCGGCGGCCCGGCCAACGCGTCGACCACGATGGCCAGCTATCTCGTGGACCACGGGTTCAAGCGCTACGAGTTCGGCTTCGGCAGCGCGGTCGCCGTGGTGCTGTTCGCGATCTGCTTCGTGTTCGCTCTGGCCTACCAGCGGTTCGCGCTTCGCCGCGACACCGCGGGTGCCCTGACCCGGGTGGTGGGCTGACGTGGCGGGCCGGCGCTGGGGCCTGGTCGTGGGCTACGCGGCGGCGGTCGTCGTCGTGGTGGTCACGGTGGTGCCGCTGCTGTTCGTGGTGCTCGGCGGCTTCCGCACCAACGGGCAGCTCAACACCGACCCGGCCGGCCTGCCGGGGCCGTGGGTGTGGGACAACTACCGCAGTGTGCTCACCTCACCCGATTTCTGGCGGTTCCTCGGCAACAGCGCGTTGATCGCGGTGATCGCGACGGTGCTGGCCGTGGGCCTGGGTTCGATGGCGGCGTTCGCCTTGTCCCGCTATGCCTTCAAAGGCCGCGAAGCCGTGTATGTCCTGTTCACGCTCGGCCTGCTGTTCCCGCTGGGCGTCGCCACGCTGCCGCTGTACCTGTGGTTGCGCCAGCTCGGGCTGCTGGAGAACCCGCTGGGCGTCGCGATCCCGGAGGCGGCGTTCTCGCTGCCGGTGACCATCGTGATCCTGCGGCCGTTCATGCACGCCGTGCCCGGGGAGCTCGAAGACGCGGCCGTGCTCGACGGCGCGAGCCGGCTCGGGTTCTTCTGGCGGATCATGCTGCCGCTCTCGGCGCCCGCGCTCACCACGGTGGCGGTGCTCGCGTTCGTCACGAGCTGGAACGCGTACCTGCTGCCGTTGCTGGTGTTCAACGACAGCGCGCACTTCACGCTGCCGCTGGGCGTGGCGACGTTCCAGTCGCAGTATTCGCAGGACACGGCGCGGGTGCTGGCGTTCACCGCGCTGTCGATGGTGCCGGCGCTGGGGTTCTTCGTGGTGGCGCAGCGCCGGATCGTCGGTGGGCTGACCGGGTCGGTCAAGGGCTGATCACTTGCCCCGCCGCGTGGTCTGCGGTGGAGTGGGGGTTCGGGCACCGGGCACGGGAGGTTCGTGTGGAGCAACGGCAGGGCGAGCGGCGCAGCGCGGCTTGGTTCGGCGCGTCGGGCCGCGCCGGGATGATCCACCGGTCGTGGATGCGGTCGCAGGGCTTCGGCTCGGACGTGTTCGACGGCCGGCCCGTGATCGGGATCGCGACGAGCGCGTCGGAGCTGGCGCCGTGCAACGTGCACCTCACGCGCGTGGCCGAGGCGGTGAAGCGCGGTGTGTGGCAGGCCGGTGGGTTCCCGTTGGTGTTCCCGACGATGGCCACCGGCGAGACGCTCATGCGCCCCACCGCCATGCTCTATCGCAACCTGATGGCGATGGAGGTCGAGGAGCTCATCCGCGCCAACCCGCTCGACGGTGTCGTGCTGCTGTCCGGTTGTGACAAGACCACCCCGGCGATGCTCATGGGCGCGGCGAGCGTGGACCTGCCCGCGGTGATGGTGACCGGCGGGCCAATGCTTAACGGCAAGTTCCGCGGTGAGGACGTGGGGTCCGGCACGCACGTGTGGAAGTTCGAGGAGGAGCTCAAGGCCGGGCGGATGAGCCAGGAGGAGTGCTTCTTCGCCGAGGGCTGCATGGCACGGTCCAACGGCCACTGCATGACCATGGGCACCGCGTCCACCATGGCGTGCCTCGCCGAGGCGCTCGGCATGCAGCTCCCCGGCTCGGCGACGTGGCCGGCCGTCGACGCGCGCCGCTTCGAGACGGCGCAGGCCGCCGGGCAGCGGATCGTGGCGATGGTGGACGAGGAACTGCGGCCGTCGTCGATCCTGACCCGCGAGGCGTTCGAGAACGCGATCAGGGTGAACGCGGCCATCGGCGGCTCCACCAACGCGATCATCCACCTGCTGGCGCTCGCCGGCCGCGTCGGCGTCCCCCTGGAGATGGCGGACTTCGACGCGCTGGGCCGCGAAGTGCCGACGCTCGTGAACCTCATGCCGTCGGGCAAGTTCCTGATGGAGGACTTCTGTTACGCCGGCGGCCTGCCCGTCGTCGTGCGGCGCTTGGCCGAAGCCGGGCTGCTGCACCCCGGCACGGTCACGGTGACCGGGAAGTCCTTGGCCGACAACGTGTCCGACGCCGAATGCTGGAACGACGAGGTGATCACCCCGATGGCCGAGCCGTTCCAGCCCACGAGTTCGGGCACGGCCGTGCTCACCGGGAACCTCGCTCCCGACGGCGCGGTGATCAAGCAGTCTGCCGCCTCGCCGGAGCTGCTCACGCACACCGGCCCGGCTCTGGTGTTCGACACCGCCGAGGACTACCACCGCGTCGCCGACGACCCGGATCTCGACGTCACGGCCGACACCGTCCTGGTGATCCGCGGCGCCGGCCCGAAGGGCTACCCGGGCATGCCGGAGGTCGCCAACGTGCCCCTGCCGGCCAAGCTGCTCAAGGACGGGGTCACCGACCTCGTGCGCATCTGCGACGGCCGCATGTCCGGCACCGGCTACGGCACAGTCGTGCTGCACGTCAGCCCCGAGTCCGCCGCGGGTGGCCCACTCGCCCTGGTGCGCACGGGCGACCGGATCACGCTGGACACCCCTGCGCGTTCACTGACCCTGCACGTGTCCGACGAGGAGCTGGCGGCCCGGAGAGCGGAGTGGTCGGCGCCGGAATCGCCCTATGTCAGCGGGTACACGTGGCTGTACACGCACCACGTGACCCAGGCGCACCGAGGTGCGGACTTCGACTTCCTGCACGGCTCCCGCGGCCCTGGTGTGCCGCGCGATTCGCACTGAGATCGACGCCCGCGAGTTCGACGCTCAGCTCAGACGTGAGAAAGTTTGTCCGGGTTGACCACCCGCCGATACGCGGTGATCAGGCCGTCGGTGATCTGCACGGTGTCGACGGAGTACACGCGGCCCTGCCAGTGGCACACGAGGGCGAGCTCGCCGCCCACTTCGATGACCCCGATGTGGTCCGGGCGCCACATCCGGCCCACCCGCACCATCACGTCGGCCATGCGCTCGGCACCGCGGATGATCTTGCGTGCCGCCGTGACCTTGCCACCGCCGTCGGTGATGTAGACCGCGTCCGGGTGCACGCGCCGCCTAGAATCCGGTGACCTGGCCGGCCTGGCCCGGCTCCTCGGTGACGCGGATGATCGTTTTGCCGGGCCTGCGCTTCGAGCCGAACGCCTGAACACGTTCGTCGAGACGGACCGGCTGGAGGACGCCGGCGAGGTCGACGTGGTGTTCAACGTGTTCGGCGGGGACATCCTCGATCGCTCCACCGCTCTGGTGCGCGCCGGCGGCACGCTCAGGACGTCGTTCTCCGCCGTGCGCGGACAAGGTATGTCCTCAACGGACAGTCCGGCGACACCGGCGTCACGTTCGCGGACGGTGATGGCTTGCATGGAGGTCCTCATCTGCTAGCCCGGTTGTCGTCAGGGAGACGAGGCAGCCCCGGCGCGTGTGACAGCCCGAGTGGTCCGAGTTGATCACCCGATCGTGGGCACGCGCTGCACCCGCCACACGCTCTAGTCGGTTTCGGCTGTCGTGCGGGTGAACCACGCGGCCAGCGCCGAGCGGGGGCGCACGCCCAGTTTGGCGCGGATGCGTTCCAGGTGGGTGGCGACCGTGCGGGGCGCGATGCCGAGGCGGCGCGCGATCTGCTGGTTGGTCAGGCCGTCGGTCACCAGCGCGGCGACGGTGTGCTCCTGGGGGGTCAGCCCGCCGTGGCCCGTGGCGTGGAAGTGCGCGCTCGCGTCGAGGGCGTGCGCGACGGCGGCGACGAGGGAGACGCGGGCGCCCGCGCGGGTGGCCGCCCGGGCGCGGCGCGGGTCCAGACCAGCGGTCGCGGTGTCCAGGGCGTCGCGGACCCGCCGGCGCCACGCGGGTTCCGCCACGGCGCCCAGGCTCCGGCGGACGGCGTCGGCGCAGGCGAAGAGGCTCAGGGCGCGCTCGTGTTCGCCGCGGGTGGTCAGGACCACGGCGACGCCTTCGGTGAAGTAAGGCACTTTGAGGCCGTCCGTGGGGTTCGTGACGAGCAGGGCCTCCACGAACCGCGCCTCGGCCGTGGCGTGGTCGCCGGCGGCGAGGGCGACGGCGACGGCGGTGTGCAGCACGCTCGCGAGCCGGCCGGGTGTCGCGTGGGTGCGGGCCAGCGGCAGGCCTTCGGCGAGCACTTCGCGGGCCCCGTCGAGGTCGCCCGATTCCAGGGCGCCCCACGCGAGGTCGTTGAGCAGCAACGAGATCACGGCCGGATCGGCGAGGCCACGCGCGATCGCCAAGGCCTCGTGGTAGCGCGCGGCGGCGTCCGCTCCCGACGCGCGCAGCCCGGCGGCGAGCAGGTCGAGGACCGAGGCGACCCGAGCAGGGCGGTCCAGTGTGGACTCCAGCGCCAATGCCGCTTCCCCGAAGCGCAGCTGCTCGGCGTACCGGCCCGCGCGGTGTGCCGCCTTGCACAGCCCGGCCAGCAGCGACGCGGTGAGGTCCGGCCGATCGGCGACGTGCGGCAGAGCTTCGCGCAGCAACCGTTCGCTGTCGGCGAGGTTGCGGCCCAGCGCGAGCCACGACCGCGCGAGCCCGCACGCCAGCACCGCGAGCCGGGCGTCGCCGCGGCCGGTGAGCCGGCGGATCACCGCGAGCACGGGCTCGGCGCGCGCGACTAGCCGCCGGCAGAGACCGTCGGGCAGGAGGAACGCCGGCAGGTGCGGCTCGACCTGCGCCACGAGGTGGGCCGTCAGCAGTTCGAACGCGGCGTCGGTGCCACCCTCGGCTTCGAGTGCCTCGCGGCCGAACGCGCGCGCGGCCGCCCACAGCCGCAGCCCGGTCGTGCCGTCGGCGGCGGGCTCGGGGACCAGCAGAGACACCGCGACCAGCCGCTCCAGCACCTCGGGCCCGGCGCCGAGAGCGGCCGCCAGCTCCGGGTCGAACGGACCGGGCAGCACCGAAAGCCGGTGCCACGCCTCGCGTTCGGCGGGCGAAAGTCGCCGGTGGTCGCTCTCCAGATCCGCGCGCACCTTGCCCGGGGCCAGGTCGAGGGCGGTCGCCAGACCTTCGGCTGCCCCGGTCACGCCCAGAAGCCGCACGCGCGGCGCGGCCAGCTCCAGCGTCGCCGGCACCCCTTCGAGCACGCGGCACAACTCCGTCACGTCGGCCGGCGCGACGGTGAGGAACGGGTCCAGCAGGTGGATCCGCTCCACGAGCAGCTGGGCCGCGTCGGCGGGGGAGAGGCCGCGCAGCGGCAGCACCTGCTCACCCTCGACCCCGAGCGCGACGCGGCTCGTGGCCACCACCCGCAGGCCCGGGCGCTCACGCAGCAGCTGCGTGACGAGTGCCGCGCACGCGCCGAGCCTGTCTTCGCAGCCGTCCAGCACGAGCAGGTCCCCGAGCTCGGCCGGAAGCTCCACAGTGGACGGATCGACGCGCACCGCGCCCGTCAGCTCGGCCGCGAGCCGCGTCTTGCCGACGCCGGCCGGGCCGGTGATCGTCACGAGCCGGTGGCTCGCGAGCAGCCGGCGCAGCGTCGCAGTCTCAGCTCGCCGCCCGGTGCACCCGGCCCCCGGCCGACGCGCCCGCACCCGTCGGCGGTACGCGCGCTGGCGGCAAGCGCCGGAGCAGAACCGCGGCCGTCGTCCGCCCTGGCGCCCGGCCGCTGCCGGCAACGGTGCACCACAAGTGAGGCAGAGCGTCGGCATGGCGGAAGCCTAGATGTAACGCAGCCAGTGGCCAATTGATGCGCCTGTTGCTGGGGTTTCGTAACGGCAGGCCGTGCTGCCGACTGGGCTCCACCTGTTCGACTCCCTAAGTTGAATTCACATATCTGCTAGTTATTCAGATACTTGAATGGAGTTGCAGTGCTGCCTCCTTCACGGTCCCGTTTCCGGCTGGGTCGGATCTCCCTCGTCTTCGCCACCGTCGCCGGCCTGCTCACCGCCACCGCGGGCGCGGCCGGAGCCGTCCCGGCTCAGCAGCCACCGAAGTCGGTGTGCGACCTGCCGATCGTCTCGCTCGCATGCCGGCCCGACACCGTCGTGCTCGACGGGGCGCGGCTGACGAAGAACCGCGTCGGGTTGCTGCTCGGCGACAGAACCCTGCGCACGTCGCTGACCGACCTCCTCAAGCAGGCCGACACGGCGCTCACCAAGGGCCCGTGGACGGTCGTCGACAAGCAGCGCGTGCCGCCGAGCGGCGACAAGCACGACTACCTGAGCCTCGCGCCGTACTGGTGGCCCAGCCAGCCCGCGACGGCCGACAACCCGCAGGGCTGCCCCTACGTCCAGCGCGACGGCGTGCTCAACCCCGAGACCACCGCCGTACCCGACAAGGCCGAGCGGCTCACCGCGTTCAGCTCGATCTACCAGCTCTCGCTCGCCTGGTTCTACACGCGCAAGCCCGAGTACGCGCAGCGCGCGGCCCTCGACCTGCGCACCTGGTTCCTCGACGCGGCCACGAAGATGAACCCGAACCTGAACTTCGCGCAGGGCATCCCCTGCAAGAACGACGGCCGCGGCATCGGCATCATCGAGTTCGCCTACACCTTCACCCAGGTCCTCGACGCGGCGCGGATCCTCGACGCGGGCGCGCCCGGCTGGTCGAAGACCGACGCCACGGCGATGAAGGGCTGGTCGGCCGACTTCCTCACCTGGCTGCGCACGAGCAAGAACGGCACGGACGAAGCCGCCGAGACCAACAACCACGGCTCGTTCTACGACATGCTCTCCGCCGGCATCGCGCTCTACACCGGCGACAAGGCGCTCACGAAGCAAATCGTGGTCGACGCCGAGAAAACCCGCCTCGACCACCAGATCGCGGCCGACGGCAGCCAGCCCGAGGAGTCGACGCGCACGCGCAGCTTCCACTACCACACGTTCAACCTCGTCGCGCTGACCCGCCTCGCGCAGATCGGCCGCCACGTCGGCGTGGACCTGTGGGCCTACCGGACGCCGGAGGGTGGCAGCCTGTTCAAGGCCGTCGACCACCTGCTGCCCGCCGCGACCGGTGGGGCGTCGCAGTGGCCGCTGCCCGACCTGAACTTCCTGCAGTACGCGGCGCTCGACAGCGTCCACGCCGCCGCCGACGCGGGTGACGCCCAGGCGAGGGCCGCGCTCCCGCACATCCCCGCCCCGCCGGGAGGTGATCTCTACCCGGTCCGCCCGGCCGCCGAGCAACTCGACGACATCTCGGTCACCGGCTGAGCCCGGCGCCGCGGCGGGGGTGCGTCCCCGCCGCGGCAGGATCGGTCTTGTTATCAGACTCAGCACGTGGGACTGTTGGTTGGAAATTCCTACCGATGGAGGACTCCTCGTGACCGAGCTGCCGCGCAAACTCGCCGCCCACCCGTCGGTGCGGGCCGTGCTGGAGCGCGGCACGCGGCCGAAGCCCGGGCCGATCGACGCCGCGTGGCTGCGCGAGCTGGCGCTGGCCGCGGGTGCCGACGACGTCGCGGCCGTGTCGCTGGAGCACCCCGACCTGACGGGGGAGCGGCCGCACGTCCTCGCCGCACTGCCTGGCACGCGCAGCCTCATCTCGCTCGTCGTGCGGATGAACCGCGACAACGTGCGCACGCCGGCACGCAGTGTCGCGAACCGGGAGTTCCACCGCAGCGGCGAGATCATCAACGAGGCGGCTCGCACGATCACCCGCGAGCTGCAGGACGCCGGCTACCGGGCGCTCAACCCGTCGGCGACCTTCCCGATGGAGATGGACCGCTTCCCCGGCCGGATCTGGGTGGTGGCGCACAAGACCGTCGCGGTCGCGGCCGGCCTCGGCGTGATGGGCCTGCACCGCAACGTGATCCACCCGAAGTTCGGCAACTTCGTGCTGCTGGCCACGCTGCTCGTCGACGCCGAGGTGACCGGCTACGGCGAGCCGCTGGACTACAACCCCTGCGTGGAGTGCAAGCTGTGCGTGGCCGCGTGCCCCGTCGGCGCCATCGCCAAGACGGGCGAGTTCGACTGGGCCGCCTGCTCCACGCACAACTACCGCGAGTTCATGGGCGGGTTCACCGACTGGGTGGAAACCGTGGCCGACAGCGCCGACGGCGCGGAGTTCCGCGAGCGCGTCACCGATTCCGAGAACGCGTCAATGTGGCAAAGCCTTTCCTTCAAGGCCAATTACAAGGCGGCCTACTGCATGGCGGTGTGCCCGGCGGGCGAGGACGTGCTCGGCCCATACCTCGAAGATCGTCGCGAGTTCATGCGCACGGTGCTGCGACCGTTGCAGGACAAAGAAGAAACGATCTACGTGACCCCGGCATCGGCTGCGAAGTCCCATGTGGAACGCCGGTTCCCGAACAAGACGGTGAAGGTCGTCCCCGGCCGCACGCCGTGAGTTCACCCGGACGGGCAGGCGGTTCTCACGCCCGCGAGCCCGAACGCGTGGAACGCTTTTCGGCGGAACCGGCCGGAAAGTGAAGGGGAGCGCTCGTGATCAAGACCAGCCGAGGCGGCGGCGGGGTGCGGAAGGTGACGTTCGTCCTCCCGCACGACACCCCGCCGGGGCCCGTCAGCGTGGTCGGCGACTTCAACGACTGGCAGCCCGGGTGCCACGAGCTGCGCAAGCGGTCCAACGGCACGCGCTCGGCCGCCGTCGAGGTGCGGCCCGGTGTGAAGCTGCGCTTCCGCTACCTCGCGACGGGCGGGCAGTGGCTCGACGACCCCGACGTGACCATCCGCGACGGGTACGACTGCGTGTTCGTCGCCGAATAGAGGAACGTGTGCTCCACAAAACCGTTGTTGTGGAGCGCGTGTTCCTTTACGCTCGGGTTCGTGCCCAGGCCGCGGATCCACGACCCCGAACGGCTGCTCGACGTCGCCGAGCGGCTCGTCGCCGACCGCGGGCCGGAAGAAGTCACCGCGCGCGGACTTGCGCTGGCCGCGGGCGTGCCCAACAGCGTGATCTACCACAGCTTCGGCTCGCTGCCCGCGCTCGTCGGCCGCGCGTGGCTGCGGGCCGCGACCCACTTCGTCGACGTGCAGGAGGGCCTGGTCGACGCCGCGCTGGCCGAGGCGGGCCCGGTCGCGGCCGTGGTCGCCGCGGCCGACGCGCCGGCCGTGGTGGCGGCGCAACGCCCCGACGCCGCGCGCCTGATGATCACCGTCTCACCCGACCGCGTGCTCGGCCCGCAGCTGCCCGACGAGGTCGTCGAGGCGCTGCACGCGCTGGACAAACGCCTGGTGTGCCTGCTCGTGCGCCTCGCGCGCGAGCTGTGGCAGCGCGGCGACGGCGTGGCCGTCGAGGTGATCACCACGTGTGTCGTCGACCTGCCGAGTGCGATCTACCGCCGTGAGCTGGCCGAAGGCCGCGTCGGCGAAGACAGCCGCCGCCGGCTCGCCGCCGCCGTCCGCGCGGTGCTCGCTCTGCCGCCGCCGAAGCGGCGTTCGTCCCGTACCGCAACCACCGGCTGAAAAGACTCTCGCATGCCCGCACTGACCAGCCACGATGCCGTCCACGTCCTGGACTTCGGCGCCGACGAGAACCGGTTTTCACCCGCGTGGCTGGAGGAGGTGAACACCCACCTCGACACCGTCACGGCCGGCTCCGCGCCCGCGGCGCTCGTGACCACGGGCAGCGGCAAGTTCTACTCCAACGGCCTCGACCTCGACTGGCTGACCAACCACGGTGACGAAGCCGGCAAATACGTCACCGACGTCCACGAGCTGCTCGCCCGCGTGCTCGCGCTGCCGGTGCCGACCGTCGCGGCGGTGAACGGGCACGCGTTCGGGGCCGGCGCGATGCTGGCGATGGCCCACGACTTCCGCGTGATGCGCACCGATCGCGGGTTCTTCTGCTTCCCCGAGGCCGACATCAACATCCCGTTCACGCCCGGCATGGCCGCGCTCATCCAGGCCAAGCTCACGCCGGCCACGGCGGTCGCGTCGATGACCACCGGGCGCCGCTTCGGCGGCCCGCAGGCCAGGGAGCTGGGCCTGGTCGACGCGACGGCCGACGAGGCCGCGCTGGTCAGCACGGCGACCGAGGTCGTCGCGCCGCTGGCAGGCAAGGACCGCGGCACGCTCGGGGCGATCAAGTCCACCATGTTCGCGCCCGCGTTGACCGCCCTGCGCACGCCGGCGGATCTGGTCCGGTAAGCTGAGCGCGCGGCGGTGGGGCTCGCCGCTCCGGGCCTTCCGGACAACCGCAGCGCTCGCTGCCAACAGTCCCTACTCGAACCGAGGGCGCTAGCATGCCCGCGTGGAGTAGGAGACGTTTGTGCCCGAATCAACTGGGTCTTCGCAGCGGACGCCGCTGTGGCGCCGCACGGCCGTGCGGGAGAACGCGCCGGTCCTCGCCGTGGTCGCCCTCGGCGGCGGCCTCGGCGCGCTCGCCCGGTACGGCCTCGCGGTCCTGCTCCCCACCGCACCCGGGCACTTCCCGCTGGCGACGTTCCTGATCAACTTCACCGGCTGCTTCCTCATCGGGGTGCTCATGGTCGCGGTCACCGAGGCGTGGACCGTGAACCGGCTGGTGCGGCCGTTTCTCGGGGTCGGGATCCTGGGCGGCTACACCACGTTCTCGACCTACGCCGTCGAGATCCACGGGCTGCTGCGGCCGGGCACGGTCGGGCTCGCGTTCGGCTACCTCGCGGGCACGCTCGTGGCGGCGCTGCTCGCGGTCGTGGCCGGCATGGCGCTCGCGCGAAGACTGTTCGTCCGTCCGGAAAGGACGGTCGAGGCGTGACGGCGCTGCTCGTGTTCCTGGGCGCGGTGGTCGGGGCACCGCTGCGGTACGTCACCGATCGCTTCGTGCAGGCGCGCCACCACAGCGCGTTTCCGTGGGGCACGTTCACGGTCAACCTGGTGGGATCCTTGGTGCTCGGCTCGCTCGCCGGCGCCGGGTCGGCGTTGCCCGGTACCGTCTCGATTCTAGTGGGCACGGGGTTCTGCGGGGCGCTGACGACGTACAGCACTTTCGGCTACGAGACCGTGCGCCTGCTGGAGCGGCGGGCGTACGGCGCGGCGGTGGCCAATGTGGTGCTGAGCGTGGCCGCCGGACTGGGGGCGGCCACGCTCGGGTACGCGGTGGTCCACGCGCTCGTCTGAGTTATGTGGCGAGGTTGGCGTACACCACGATGTTGTCCTCGTAGCTGTGCTCGGCGTGATCGAACACGCCGCCGCAGGTGATCAGGCGCAGCTCGGGTTTGGTGCTGTTGCCGTAGACCGCGTCCTGGGGAAACTGGTCCTTGGGGACCTGAGTGAGGTGGTCGACGGTGAACTTCAGCTTCTTGCCGTCGCTGCGGTCGACGTCCACCTCGTCGCCGGGGACGAGATCCTTGAGCTTGTAGAAGATGCCGGGCTTTTTGTCGCCGTCCACGTGGCCGAGGACGATCGCCGGACCGACCTCGCCGGGGACGGGGGAGAGGCGGTACCACGCGGCCTGCATCGGCGTTTTCACCGAGGGCACGGAGATCTTGCCCTCGAGGTTCACCGCGACGGAGACCAGGCTGGACTGCGCCCCGATCTTCGGGATGCTGACGGAGGTCGGGCGCAGGCCCTTGAACGGTTGGGTGACGGGGACACTGCTCGGGACCGGCGTCACCGCGGCAGCCGGCGCCGGAGTGGGAGCAGAACTGCAGCCGGCCAGCACCGCGGTGACGGCCAGCACGGTGGCTGCCGTCGCCACGAGTTCGATTCGCTTCATCGGCTCAGAACCAGAACCGCGCGGTTCCGCCGAAGCCGGTCTCGACGCCGCCCTGGGGCGCGTAGCGGACCTGGACCGCCGGGCGGGTGACGACGGGGCCGGATGTGATCTTCGTGGTGTCCGAAGTGGACGCCGAGGTCGTCGGGGAGGTGGTGCTGCTGGTCGGGGTGTCGCTGGTGGCCGGGGTTTCGCTGGTGTCCGAGGTGGGCGGTGCGACCTGCTCGAAGGTCACGTCGCCGTGGCCTTCCTGGCCGTCGCAGGTCCAGCTGAACGGCGCGGTGGTGCCGGTGAATCCGTCGACCACGCGCACGTCGTAGTTCCAGTAGCGGCCGTCGGCGCCGTCCTGGTCCGGGCCGGCGGTCACGGTGAGGCCGGCGGTCGCGACGTTCCCGGGCGCGCCGGACGCGCAGGCGATGACCAGCACGCCTTCACCGCCGAGGCCAACGAAGCCGTGGCCGGCGTTGTCGGTGTACGGGTCGGTGGGGGCGGTGGTTTCGGTGGTCTCGTCGGCGTTCTGGTCGTCTCCGGAGTCTTTGGCGTCTTCAGCGGTGCGGGGCTTGGCGGCGGCCGGGGCGCGGCGGCCTTCGGTGGTCTGCACCTCGGGGTCGGCCGGCGTTTCGATGTCGCCGGTCGTGCTCGGCGGAGTGGCGGACGTCGGGGTGCTCGAGTCGCTGGTGGGGCTCTCGGAGGTGCTGGAGTCCGATGTGGTCGGTGCCGGCGAGTCCGTCGACTCGGACGTCGTCGTGGTCTCGACCGCCGCGGTGGGTTCGTCCTGCGCGAAGGCGGCCGGCGCGGACGCGAGCGTGAGGGCGGCGCCGGCGAGCACGGCACCTGCGAGACGGCCCAACGGTTTCTTCACGGTGACTCCCTGCTGCGACAGTGCCCGACGTTGGGCAATGGCGGGATTCTGCCGCAGAAAAGCGTCGAAGGGAAATGATTCCCGGGTGGGGAAAACCACGCTCGAATTCTGTAACGTTCCGCGTTTCCGGGCCGATGGAATTGATCCGGTCTGGTCTAAGGAAACGACCTGATAACGAAGGCGGTGGGCGTGATAACGAAACCGATCGTAACACGCCCACCATTCCCGTGGGCTATCCGGGACTTCTTTTCGATCTTCAGGCGCGGCCGCGGACGAGGTCGATCAGCCGGCCGAGCACGTGCTCGCCCGCCGCGCGCAGGCCGTTGTGCTCGTACTCGTTCGTGACCCACGGGCGCATCGTCGGGATCAGCCCGGCGGTCTCCTCGGAGAACCGGCGTTCCACATACGCGTCCTCGGCGTAGATCGCGGCGGCGCACGGCACTTCGCAGCTTCGCAGCGCGTCGGCGTCGTAGAGGCGCGGCCACTCGCGCTCGGCGAGCAGCTCGGCGGCTTCGCGCAGCGGCGCGAGGCCGGGCAGGTCGGTGAACACCGAGGGGAAGACGTGCTCGCCGGTGAAGAGCGTGACGTCGTCGTCGTACTCCGCCGGGCGCGTGCGCTCGGCCGACCAGCGGGTGGCGTGGCCGTCGGCGTAACAGGCCTCGTGGATCACCGCGTAGAGCGGGTTGCGCGCCGAGAACGGCAGCGTCGCCGCGACGTCGTGCGCGAAGGCCGGGGAGTCGGGGTCGCGCTCCAGCAGGTAGTGCAGCGTCTCGGCGCCCTCGCTCGACCCGAGGACGTTGCCGAGCTGGCGGAACAACCGGGACGTGATCGGCGTGCCGTCGGGCAGCGCGAGCTCACCGGCGTGCAGGCGTGTGTGCAGCTTCCGCACGCGCTCGCGGTCTCCGGGGTAGCGCCGGTAGTAGCGGCGGTTGCGCTCCAGCAGCGTCGCGTACGTCGCCTGGTACACCTCGTCGGGGTGCCGTTCGACCGGAGGCAGGCCCCCGGTGAAGAACGCTTCCCGCAGGCCCTCCGGCGCTTGCGAGAGGTAGGCGAGCGAGGTGAACCCGCCGAACGACTGGCCCAGCACGCTCCACCGGTCCACGCCCAGCCGCCGCCGGATCAGCTCCGCGTCCCGCACGATCGAGTCGGCGCGGAAATGCGCGAGGTACTCCGCCTGCTCGGCGGGCGTGCGCCCGGGCAACATGCCGACGGGGGTGGAGTTGCCGGTGCCCCGCTGGTCCAGCAGCAGCACCCGGTAGTCCCGCAGCGCCCGCCCCAGCCACCCCGCGGCCCGACCCGCGGGCCGCGGCGCCTCGTGCCCGGGCCCACCCTGCAGGAACACGAGGAACGGCCGCTCCTCCCCGCCACCCGGCTCCGCGACCTCCCGCGCGAACACGGTGATCCGGTCGCCCTCGGGCCTGCCGTGATCCAACGGGACGTCGAACTCGTGCTCGGTGAGAACCAGACCGGGGACGCGCACGGAGGTAGGCATGGGTCGATCAAATCACGCCGGGGCCGGGTGGGTGGGGTGGTTTTCGGTGGGCTCTTCCGTCCGGGTCTCGGCGGGTGCGAGTGGGGCGCGAGTGGTCTGGTCGTGGGGTAGGTGGTGTGTGAGTGGGGGTTTCGTGCGGGGTAGGTGCCGCATGTGGTCTGCTCGCGTTGTTGCTGCGGTTCGAGTGGTCAGGTCGTGGGGACGGTGTGGTGTGAGTGGGCGGCTCGCGTGGGGTGGGTGCCGCGAGTGGTCCACTCGCTCTGCTGCGCGAGTGGTCAGGTCGCAGGGTCGGTGGTGTCTGAGTGGGCGGCTCGCGCGGGATAGGCGCCGCGAGTGGTCCGCTCGCGCTGTTGCTGCGGTGCGAGGGGTCCGGTCTTCGGGTCGGTGGTGTGTGAGTGGGCGGGCTCGCGTGGGGTAGGCGCCGCGAGTGGTCCGTTCGCGTCGGCAGTCGAGGTGTGCGGAGGTGCCACGGGGCGCCGCTCGGCGTGCGGGCAGGACGAAGGCGGTTCCTGCGTTGTGTTGTCTCGTCGGGTGCCGCGAGTGAACCGTTCGCACTGCTGCTGTGGCGCGAACGGTCCCGTCGTGGGGTCGGCGGTGTGCGAGTAGGCGTTCGCGCGGGCCAGACGCCGCGAGCGGTCCGGTCGAGCCGGGCCGGCGACGTGCGGGTCTGTGCGGCCGGCGCCGGCGAGAGAGTATCGGCGGGAGGTGTCGATCCAGGTGGTGCGGGGTGGTCAAACGGGAAGTGTCCCGTCTGAAGGGCCCCGGGTGCGGCTACGGTGATCTTGTCCGGACTGCGAGGGGAAACCACCTTTGGGCAAGCACCTGTTCTTCGTCGCCGCGCCGGCGGCGGGGCATGTCAACCCGGCATTGCCGCTCGTGGCGGAGCTGGTGGAGCGCGGGCCGGCGCTGCTGGGCGAGCTGCCGCCGAACGTCGAGGCGCTGCCGACGGTGGCGCAGCAGGCGGTGCTGGGCCACGCGGCCGCGTTCGTCTCCCACGCCGGCATGAACTCGATCATGGAGGCGCTGTCGCTGGCCGTGCCGCTGGTGACGCTGCCCCAGGTGCCCGAGCAGGCACTCAACGCTCGCCGCGTCCAGGAGCTGGGACTGGGCGAGGTGCTCGACTCCGAAGCCCTCACCCCGGAGCTGGTCCGCGAGACGGTCGACCGCGTCGCCGGCGACCCCGTCGTGCACGACCGGCCGGCCTGGATGGCCAAGGAGATCACTGCGGCCGGCGGCGCGAAAGCCGCGGCCGACGCGGTGCTGGACCTGCTGGGCTGACCGTCCACAAAGGACGCAAGGGACGTTACTGCTTGCCCATCGACCGGCGGATCTCGGCGAGCTTGTCCTTCGCGGCCTTGTCTCGGTCGGCGATCTTCTTGTCGAGCGACTCGATCGTCTCCGGCCCGCCGATGCCCGCGAGCTCCTGAGCGCCCACCGACGTGTTGTAGCGGTTCTCGATGCGGTCGCGGACGAAGTCGAACGACGGCACGCCGCCCTCGCTGTAGTCGGGCTCGGGCAGGTCCGCCGCCGGAACGCCGGGGGTCGCCGGGCTCTCGACGATCTCGGCGTCCAACGGCTCCTGGTCGCCGGGCTGGTTCGTGGTCATGTGGCACTCCTGTCGTCGCGGTCCCCACCCCCGACCCTAGCCGTTTCCGCAACCTGTCGCCTTTGCCCGGTACTGCCGCGGCAGGGGCGTTCAGGACTTTCGGCTGTCCCGGTCACCGACAGGCGTCTTGACACCGGTGAGCCCGGCTCGGAAATGTCGGTGCCGCACGGATTCCTCGGCCCGCACACGCCGCCACGTGTCGTGTCGTGTCGAAAGGACGGTCTCCCCGTTGCCAGCACAGTCCGAACACCCCGACCCCACACTCGCGAGAAGAAGCTTCCTGGCGCTGGGCTCCGGCGCCGCCCTCGCGGCGACGTCCGCGCTCACCCTGACGAGCCCCGCCGCGGCTGCACCCGCGACGGAAACCCCAAAAGCGATGGAAACCCCGAACCAAGCCCCTCCTCCGGCCACCCACGCCGCCGGCCAGCCCGACTTCGGCCCCAACGTCCACGTCTTCGACTCGAGCACCGCGAACATCCAGGCCACCCTCGACGCCATCTACGCCCAGCAGCGTGGCAGCCAGTTCGGCGAGGGCCGCTACGCCTTGCTGTTCAAACCCGGCGCCTACTCCGTCGACGTCAAGCTCGGCTACTACACCCAGGTCGCCGGCCTCGGCCTGCAGCCCAGCGGCGCCAGCATCACGGGCTCGCTCGGCGTGGAGGGCGACGCGCACGGCAACGGCACGCTCGTGAACTTCTGGCGCGGCGCCGAGAACCTCAACGCCGTCCCGAAGAGCGGCGTCGACACCTGGGCCGTCTCGCAGGCCACCTACTACCGTCGCATCTACCTGCTCGGGGACCTCAAGCTGTCCGACGGCGGCTACTCCAGCGGCGGGTTCATCGCCGACTGCCAGCTCACCGGCCAGGTCAACTCCGGCACCCAGCAGCAGTGGCTCACGCGCAACTCGGTCGTCGGCTCGTGGGTGGGCTCGAACTGGAACTTCGTGTTCGTCGGCTCGCCGGGCGCGCCGGCGACCTCGTTCCCGACGCCGCCGTACACCTCCATCGAGCGCACGCCGGTGATCTGCGAGAAGCCGTTCCTCTACGTGGACGGCGCCGGCGCCTACCAGGTGTTCGTGCCCGCCGTCCGCACCAACGCGGAGGCCACCAGCTGGGAGGCGCGCAAGCCGGAGGGCACCTCGCTGTCCATCGACGCGTTCCACATCGCCAAGCCGACGGAGTCCGCCGCCGACCTCAACGCCGCCCTCGCGCAGGGCAAGCACTTGCTGCTCACCCCGGGCATCTACCACGTCGACCAGCCGCTCACCGTCACGCGGGCCAACACCGTCGTGTTCGGTCTCGGCTACGCCACGCTGATCCCGGACAACGGCGTCACCGCGCTGGACGTCGCCGACGTGGACGGCGTGCGCGTCGCCGGCCTGCTCGTGGACGCGGGACCGGTCGCGTCCGACCCGCTGATCCGCTTCGGGCCCGACGGGTCGCGCCGCGGCCACGCGCGCAACCCGAGCTCGATGCACGACGTGTTCGTGCGCGTCGGCGGTGCCGGCGTGGGCAAGGCCAAGCGGTGCGTGGTCGTCAACAGCGACGACGTGCTCATCGACAACATGTGGCTGTGGCGGGCCGACCACGGCGCGGGCGTCGGCTGGGACGCCAACACCTCCGACGTCGGCCTGGTCGTGAACGGCTCGGGTGTGATCGCCTACGGCTTGTTCGTCGAGCACCACCAGAAGGCCCAGGTGCAGTGGAACGGCGAGGGTGGCCGCACCTACTTCTTCCAGAACGAAATGCCCTACGACCCACCGAACCAGGCCGCGTGGATGGACGGGACCCACCGCGGCTTCCCCGCCTACGCGGTGGGCGACAACGTCCGCACGCACGAAGCGTGGGGCCTGGGCAGCTACTGCATCTTCTCGCGTGACCGCACGATCGTCTCCGACCGCGCCATCGCCGCGCCGCACCGGCCGGGCGTGCGGTTCCACAGCATGATCACGTTCTCGCTCGGCGGCGGCCAGGGCACGATCGCCCACGTCGTCAACGACACCGGTGGCCCGTCGGACGCCGTCACCGGGCTGGCGATGCTGAAGTCGTACCCGTAACAGCGAACCCGGACGAAGAAACCCGCGCCGCGACTGTCCATTCACGACGGTCGCGGCGCGGGACCCCTCAGCCTTCGAACCCGCGCTCCTTCAGGATCGCGTCGATCCGGGCCTCGTGGTCGGCGTCCCACTCGTCGAGCGTTTGCGTCTCCTCCTTGGCCAGGCGTGCCTGTGCGGCCAGGAGGATCCGCTCCGCGTCGGCGGCCGGCGTGACCACGACGCCCTCCTCGTCGGCGGTCACGATGTCACCCGCGTGCACGGTGACCCCGCCGCAGCTCACGGGCTCACCCAGCGGCGCGACGGCCGCCTTCGTCCCGGGGATCGGGATCAGGCCGCGCGCGAACACGGGGAACCCCAGCTCGCGCACCTCGGCGAGGTCGCGGATCACGCCGTCGAGGACGAACGCCGCGATCCCGTTGCGCTGAGCCACGGCGCAGACGTTGCCACCCGCCAGCGCGTAGTCCAGGTCGCCGGACTCCACCACGACGATCGAGCCCGCGGGGGCGCGGTGGATGGCCGCGTGCAGCATCAGGTTGTCGCCCGCCGGGCACTGGACGGTGTAGGCCGGGCCGGCGACGCGCGGCACCGGGCCCCACAGCGGGCGGACACCGATGTCCATCACCTGGTCGCGGCTCAGCAGGTCGGCGAGGGTCGTGGTCGGGATGTCGCGGAATCCGTCGGGCATGGTCCTCCTGTCACGTCTTGGTGTCCCCTGGACGAGACCGCGATCGTCGCAGGAAAGTGCCCCGGAGTCGCGGACTCCGGGGCACGTGTGACGCAGTTCGCTCAGCGCATGATCGGCGGGCCGAGCGGGAGCGCGGACCCGCCCGTGGCCGTCGAGGCCGAGCTGAAGAACAGGTACACACCGACGGCGGCGAACACGAGCACCACGTACCCGCCGACCTGGAGGATGCCGGCCGAGCCCTGGAGCGTGCCGACCAGCACGAGCACGAGCGCGACCTCGATGAGGACGAACAGCACGGTGTAGGCCACCGGCAACCGCAGGGTCGCGAGCGTCAGCATGCCGACGATGACGAGCCAGGAGATGAGGAACAGCCCCTGGGTGTCGACGGCGGCTGTCGCGTCGATCCCGAACCAGTTGTGGGTCAGGCCGAGCACGAGCAGCGCGTAGCTCAGCCAGAACCCGGAGAAGATGGCGAACACACCCGCCACCGCGCTCTGGCCCACGGCGGCGGCCCAGCCGGCTGCGATGAGCAGGCCGATGCCGGTCGCGGCGATGATGACGGCGAGTGACGCGCCGACGGCGGTCGCGGGCACGTAGCCGATGAGGACGAGCCCCAGCGCGACGGATCCGACGACGAAACTGGGCAGGCCGACCATCATCGGGTCGGCGGCCGAGGGCGCTTCGGGTGCGGCCTCCGCAGTGTGCTGGGCAGGTACTCGGGGGACACTTTCGGCACTGGCATCGAGGGTGGTCATGAGCGGGCTCCCTGGTCGGGCATCCGGAATGTGCCTGGTCGTGTGCCTGGTCGTCGCGGTGGCACATGGCTCGGTATACGCCTGTCCCCGCACGGCGGGAGTCTCATTTAGAGACGCCGCCGACAAGGTGGAAACCGGGGCACACCGCCCACATCCGGCCCCTACGCTGCGGTGATCGCCCTCACAGGCCCCGGCCGACGGCGCCGCGTGGCGCTTCACGCGGAGCAACGACTGGGCCACGAAACGGCGTAGCTCCGGCTACGCCGAGTGGATCCGGCGAAATGTCACGCAGGGTGGCCGCCGGAGTGCTCCGTCAGGGCAGCCGGTTTCCGCCCCGCCCGACCCGAGAGGGTCGTAGTCCGGTCGGACAGGTCCGAACCGGGCGTCCGGGTCGATACCGTGCTGGCAGGTCACCGGAGCGGAGCCCGTCCACGGCCGGGCTGCTGGCCCGGTTCACGATCGCCGGGGTGGTCGTGCTCGCGGCGCCGGCCGGGCTCTTCGCCTACCTCGCGCGCGAAGCGGGCACGGCGCAGGCCACGCAGTGGGCGTGTGGGGCGGCACGGCCGTGTGGTCGCTCGTGGACCCGGGCAGCACAGCGAACGCGCCGGCCCCGTTGTGGATCCCGCCGCCTCCGCTCGTCACAGCGGTGTCGACCCCGCCGTCGGACGACAACCCGCGTACGCCCGGGACCAGGGCTCCGGAACCGGCGACGACCACGGCGGTGACCGCGGTGGCCGGGGTTCCGGCGACGACGGCGGCCACGGGCGAGGTCGCGGCGGGGGCCGTTGACCCTCAGCCCACGGGCTCGCGGACGCGGGCCTTGCGCCGCGCGGTGATGAGCACGACTCCGCCCACGGCGATCGCGCCGCCGGCCAGCTCGACGGGCGCGGGGACTTCGCCCAGCCAGACGTAGGCGACGGCCAGCGCCACCACCGGCACGAGGTAGAGCGCCGACGTCGCCGCGGTGACCGTGTTGCGCGCGACGCCGTAGCCCACAACACGAACCCGAGCGCGGACGGCAGCAAGCCCAGGTACAGCACGGCCGCGTGCGCCGAAGCGGGTGCGGTTTCCAGGCCGTGCCAGGCCGCCGGAGCCAGCGGCAGCGAGAAGAGCGTGCCGGTCCACATCGCATTACACGCGACTTCGAGGCCGGAATAGTGGCGCAGCAACAGTTTGCTGCAGAAGTGGTACGCGCCCTGCACGAGCGCGGCGGCGAGAACCACCCACGCGGCGGTGGAGTACTGCACATCGCCGCCGGACAGTGCGATGAGCGCCGAACCGCCGAGCGCGACGGCGCTGCCGAGGATGCCGCGCGCGCCCAGCCGTTCGCCGAGGAACGCGGCGGCCAGCACCGCGCTGAACACCGGCGCAGTGGCCACCAGCAGGGTCGCCGTGCCGGCGGGTACGTGCACCTCGCCCCAGTTGAGCAGCACCTGGTACGCCGCCATGCCCGTGAGCCCGCACAACGCGATGAGCGGCAGGTCCTTGAGCCGCGGCGGCCGCACGCCCAGGAACGACGCCGCGACGGCCAGCGCGACCGAGGCCACGACGAGCCGCGCCAGCGAGAGCCCGAACGGGCCGTAGCCGTCGAGCCCTACGCGGATCGCGGGGAAGGCGGATGCCCACAGGACGACGGTGCCGCCGATGGCCAGAACGGGTTTCGAGGTGCTCACCGGGCCAGTGTGGGCGTTAGAATGCGGTAGATCCAGTTAGTCTTTGCTTCGAGATCGGGAAGTTCGGCTTATGTTGGAAGTCCGCCGCCTGAGGCTGTTGCACGAGCTCGCGCACCACGGCACCGTCGCCGCGACGGCCGAGGCGCTCAACCTGACCGGTCCCGCCGTGTCGCAGCAGCTCGCGGCCCTGGAACGCGAGGCGGGGACCCCGCTGCTGGAACGACGCGGGCGCACGCTCGCGTTCACCGCCGCCGGTGAGCTGCTGGTGTCGCACGCCGACGTGATCCTGAGCGACCTCGCGGCCGCCGAGTCCGCACTGGCCGCGGTGCGGTCGGACGGCGCGGGCACCGTCCGGGTGGTCGCGTTCCCGTCCGCGGCCAGGACTCTCGTCGCTCCACTGTGGACGAAGTTGCCCGGTGTGTCGCTGCGGCTGGTGGAACAGGAGCCGGAGTCGGCGATCGGCACGCTGCTGCACCAGGAGGCCGACGTCGCCGTGGTGCACAGCTACAGCCTGCTGCCGCGCGAAACCCCGGCCCGGTGCGAAGAACACCACCTGGCCGACGACCCGGTGCTGCTCGCCGTGCCCCCGGCACTGGCCGAGGCGCGGGCGCTGGCGGACGGCCAGAAGGTGCGCCTGGCGAGGTTTTCGACGGAGCCGTGGCTGGTGCCGTCGAAGGAATACTCGTGCCACGAGCTGATCCAGCGCGCGTGCGGCGCGGCCGGGTTCGTGCCCGACGTGGTCGCCGAAGCCACCGATTTCGCCGTGCTGACGGCGCTGGTGGCGGCCGGTGCCGGGGTCGCGTTGATTCCGCGCATGGCGCTGCCGGCCTCGCACGCGCCGGTGAGCCTGCACCCGCTGGCGAACCCGTTGTCGCGCAAGGTGTACGCGGTCACGCGGCTGGGCACGGGACGGCGGCCGGACGTGCGGGCCGTGCTCACCGGCCTCGGCGCATAACGGCGTGGCGCGCGAGGGCACGGTGCACGAAAGAACGGTGCACGAAAGAACGGCGCACGAGGGCACGGCGCGCCCCTCGGCCGCGCCGTGCCCGCCGCGTCAGAGGACGATCTCCGCCAACCGCGCGACATCGTCGACGTCGTCGGTGGTCGGGTGGAAGATGAGCTCGTCGGCGCCGATGTCCTGGAACGACTTCACGGTTTCGCGCAGCACATCGGCGCTGCCGTTCACGCCCGCGGACACGAGGTCGGCGTACTCGGGGCCGGCCACGGAGTAGTAGTGGTGGGCGTTGCCGCGGCCCTTCTCGACGTCGCCGAGCGCGAAGTAGGCGATGGCGACCAGCCGCGGCTCACCGTCGCGGCCTTCCTCCCGCCAGGCTGCCCGCGCGGCGTCGAACACGGGCACCACCTGCTGCGCCGGCATCGCGCCCGCGACGTACCCCTCGCCCCACCGGGCCATCCGGCGCAGCGCGGCGGGCGCGAACCCGCCGAACAGCATCGGCACCTCGACCGAACCACCCGGCACGCCAGCGTTGTCCCCGCCGCCGACGGGCTTGCCCGACCACAGGTCGCGGTACGCCTCGAGCGCCGCGTCCATCCGCTTGCCGAGGCCCTTCGTACTCGTGCCCTCGACCACGAAGTCGTCGGGCCGCCCGCCCACGCCGACGCCGAACGTGAGCCGCCCGCCGGACACCGCCTGGATGCCCGCGAGCTCCTTGGCCAGCAACGTCGCCGGCCAGACCGGCGCCAGCATCACGGTGCTGAGCAGCCCGATCGTCTGCGTGGCACCCGCGGCCGCGGCCAGCGCGACGGTGTCGAGCACCGCCGGGTAGGCGATGCGCCCGACCGTGCCGAGCGTCGAGAACCCGGCTTCCTCCGCCTTCGCCGCCCACGCCGGGATCACCGTCGCGTCGACTTCGCGCACCTGGCTGGATAGGCCGATACCGATTTTCATGCAACTCCTCGTGGTCGTGGTGGAACCCCCGGTGACCATGATCGAAGTCCGCCCGAGGGCTCTGCCACTCCACGTCGTGGGTCCCCAGGCACCGGGTCCACAAAGGACTATTCGGAACAGGTGCCGTTGGACGTCGCCCCGGTGGTGAAGAACTCGACGCCCTTCGCGGCGCACGGCAGGTGCGCGAACGACGAGTGCACGTCGTTCGCCACGGTCAGCAGCGCGCCGCCGACCTCGGCCTGCATCTCGCGTGCCCACGGGAACGGGGTGTTGGTCTCGTACTGGTGCGCGACGAGCTGCAGCGGACTGGAGCCGCGTACAAGCTTCGTGGGTTGCGGCGCGAACGGCCAGCCGGCGCACCGCGCGTCGCCACCCGGTTCGTAGGCGGCCACCGGGAACCGGGCGGCGAGCTCGAGCCCGTGCTGCCACGCCTGGTCGATGTCGCGGGCCCCGGCAGCGTCGTTGCAGTTCACAGCGGCGAGGACGAACCCGATCTCCCCGTCGCGGTAGCCGACGTCGAACCCGTTGCCGGCCGGGGCGGCCGCGGGCGCTGCCGTGGTTGACGGCGGCTTCCCGTCGCGGGCGGCGGCGAGCGCTTCGGCCGCCGTGGCCCAGTCGGCGCGCGTGGCGAGCAGCTGCCGGTTGGCCCAGTGGTCGTCGCGGTCGGCCAAGGGCTGCGTCGCGAGCCGGCTCCGCAGCGCGAGCAAGGCCTGCGAGACGGCCGGGGCGGTGCTGCCGAACCCGTACGTCGCGTCGCGCTCGGCGAGCCAGCGCGTGAAGTCGTCGAAATGGGCTTCGGAAGCAGCGGTCTGGTCGTCGGACCGCGCGACGGCCTCGCCCGGCGCGAGCACGGAGTCCAGCAGCATCCGGTCGACGTGGCCGCCGAACAGGCTGCGGTAGGTGGTGCCGAGCGCCGTGCCCCACGAGTTGCCGAAGTAGCCGATCTTCTCCTCGCCCAGCGCCCGGCGAATCACATCCATGTCGCGGGCGACGTTGGCGGTGGTCATCGACCGGGCGAGGTCGGGGTCCTTCCCGGCGCAGGTGCGCACCCGGTCCGCGATGGTCTTCGCCTGGGCCTTGAAGCGCTGCTCGGCGGTGTCGGTGGCGGGCGGTCGCGGCACGTTCGCCGGATCCAGCTCAGGGCAGAGGATCTTGTCGCTGTAGTCCGAGCCGCGGATGTCGAACCCGATCAGGTCGTGCGTGCGGCCGATCCCGGCCAGCTCCGTCTCCGTGAGCTCGTCCGGGAAAGTCGTCCCCTGCTCGCCGGGCCCGCCCGGGTTGACGAGCACCACGCCTTGCCGGTGCGCCGGATCGCTCGCAGGCACCCGGCTGACGGCGATCGTGAGCTGCCGCCCGCCCGGTCGGCGGTAGTCCAGCGGCACGCGGACCGTCGCGCACTCGCTCGCTTCGCCTCCCGTCCAGCCTTCGGCGATTTTCGCGCATTGCTGCCACTGCAGGCCTTGCGCCGGCGGTGGCGCCACCGCCGTCGTGAACGGCACCGCCAGAACCGCCAGCACCACGGCCGCACCCTTGGCCACGTCGTCCCGCCTTCCCGTTGTCTGCACCGTCGATCTTCGTCGGGACCGACGGTGCCGGGCGGGTGTGCGCGGGCTGTCCGCGGCGCGTACTGGTTCGGTAACGGCTCAGCCGGTGCTCTCGTCGACGTCGAGGGTGTGGCCGAGGCGCTGCTGCTTGGTCCGCAGGTACCGCAGGTTGTGCGCCGTGGCGGCGGCAGGCAGGCCGACACGGTCGACGATCTCGAGGCCGTAGCCGTCGAGACCGCCGTACTTGGCGGGGTTGTCGGTGATCAGGCGCAGGCGCGTGATGCCGAGGTCGGCGAGGATCTGGGCGCCGACGCCGTAGGACCGGGAGTCGACGGGCAGGCCCTGGGCGGTGTTGGCGTCGACGGTGTCGAGGCCGGTCTCCTGCAGGGCGTAGGCGCGGATCTTGTGCGCCAGCCCGATGCCGCGGCCCTCGTGGCCGCGCAGGTAGACCACGGCGCCCGCACCTTCGGCGGCGATCGCGCGCAGGGCTTGTTCGAGTTGCGCGCCGCAGTCGCAGCGCAGGGAGCCGACGATGTCGCCCGTGAGGCATTCGCTGTGCACGCGCACGAGGGCGCCGAGCGGGGTGCGGCTCGCGGCGGCCGCGTCGCCGTGGACGATGGCGAGGTGCTCGGTGCCGTCGGTCGTCGAACGGTAGGCGACGGCGCGGAACTCACCGAAGACGGTGGGCATGGCGGAGGTGGCGACGTGCTCCACGAACCGTTCCGTGGCCCGCCGGTAACGCACGAGGTCGGCGATCGCGAGCACCGGCAGGTCGTGTTCGGCCGCGAACCGCGTGAGCCGTTCGCCGCGGCACATCGAGCCGTCCTCGGCGACGATCTCGCCGATCACGCCCACCGGTTCCTGCCCGGCCAGGCGAAGCAGGTCGACGGCCGCCTCCGTGTGCCCGGCGCGCACGAGCACCCCGCCTTCCCTGGCGCGCAACGGGAACACGTGCCCGGGCCGCCGCAGGTCGCCGGGCCGGGTGCCCGGCGCGGCGAGCGCGCGCAGCGTGGTGGCCCGGTCGGCCGCCGACACGCCCGTGCCGCTCCCGACGTGGTCGACGGTGACGGTGAACGCGGTGCCGTGGGCGTCGGTGTTGTCCTCGACCATCGGCGGCAGGCGCAGCGCGTCGGCGCGCTCGGCGGTCATCGGCGCGCAGACGATGCCGGTGGTGTGGCGCACGACGAACGCGAGCCGCTGTGCGTCGGCGACCGCGGCGGGAAGGACCAGATCACCCTCGTTCTCCCGATCGGCCGCGTCCGTCACGACGATCATCCGGCCCGTGGCGAGCGCCGCGACCGCGCGCTCCACCGCGAGCGTCGAGGGCCGGCCGGCCGGGGTGGGGGGCTGGGTCATCGTCGGCTCCTGGGAGGTCGGGGGTCGCTCCGGGCGTGAGGTTACGAGTGCCGCGGCGCGCGGGATATCCGTTGCCCGCGGGGGAATGTCCGTCAGCCGCGCCCGCGGGGCCGGTTCGGGCCGCCCGCGCGGTAGAGGTTGCTCGGCAGCCCGTGTCCCACGGCGCGTTCCACCACGGCGGCGGCCTCGAGCACCTTGCCGAGGTCGACGCCGGTGTCCACACCGGACTCTTCCAGCAGGTACACCACCTCCTCGGTGGCGATGTTCCCGCTCGCTCCCGGTGCGAACGGGCAGCCGCCGAGCCCGCCTACCGACGCGTCGATCTTCGTGACACCTGCCTGCAGCGCGGCGAGCACGCACGCGAGCCCGGAGCCGCGGGTGTTGTGGAAGTGCACGCCGAGCTCCACGTCCGGGCACGCGTCGCGCACCCGGCCCAGCAGCTCGGTGACCCGCCCGGGCACGGTGGTGCCGATGGTGTCGCCGAAACACAGCTCGTCCGCGCCGAGGTCGACGGCCCGCCGCGCGAGGTCCACGGTGCGGCTCACCGCCGTGCGCCCGTCGAAGGGACAGTCCCACGCCACGGCGAGGATCGCCTCCAACCGTCCGCCGGTGTCGTGCGCGAGCTTCGCGATGTCCGGCACCGCGGCGACGGCCTCGTCCGTGGTCCGGCGCGCGTTGGCGAGGCTGTGCCCGTCGGACGCGGAGATCACGTACTCGACGTCGGCCATCCCGGCGGCCACGGCCCGGCGCGCGCCGCCGCGGCCGGCCACCAGCGCCGAGAACGCGAGGTCCGGCCAGCGGCCGAGCTCGGCCGCGAGCTGCTCGGCGTCGGCGAGCGCGGGCACGGCGGAGGGGGAGACGAACGACGTCACCTCCACGCGCCGCACGCCCGTGGCGGCGACGGCGTCGAGGATTTCCAGCTTGGCGGCGAGCGGGATCGGTGCTTCGAGCTGAAGACCGTCGCGCAGCCCGACTTCACGCAGGTTCACGGAGCTCATGCTTGCCTCTCAGACGATTCCGGCTTCGGTGAGCTCGGCCAGCTCGGCGCCGGTGAGGCCGAGCAGTCCGGTGTAGACCTCCGCGTTGTGCGTGCCCGGCTGAGCGGGCCCGGCCCAGCGCACTGCGCCCGGCGTACCGCTCAGCACCGGCATCACCCCAGGCCCCAGTACGTCCTTGCCGATCGCTTCGTCGAAGTGCGGCAGCAGCATGTCGCGTGCCTGGAATTGCGGATTGGCGACGACGTCGGCGACGGTGGCGACCGGACCGACGACGACGCCGGCGGCTTCGAGGATCGAGGTGAGCGTGGCGGAATCGTGGCGTGCGGCCCATTCGCCGACGAGCGCGTCGATCTGGTCCTGATTGCGCCCGCGCGCCACGTGGGTGGCGAACCGCTGGTCGGTCACGAGGTCCTCGCGCTCCATCGCCGTGCACAGCCGCGCGAACACCGTGTCCTGGTTGGCGGCGATGACGATCCAGCGTTCGTCGGCGCAGCGGTAGAGGTTGGACGGCGCGAGCCCGTCGAGCCGCGTGCCCGACGGTTCGCGCACCAGCCCGGCGGCGTCGTAGTCGGGGATCACGGACTCGAGCATCGCCAGGCACGCCTCGGCCAGCGCGACGTCCACGACCTGGCCGCGCCCGCTCGCCCCGCGTGCGTGCAGGGCCGCGAGCACCCCTTGCGCGGCGAACATCCCGCCGAGCGAATCACCGAGCGACAGCGCCGCGCGCGGCGGCGGGCCGCCCGGGAACCCGTTGAGATAGCGCATTCCGCCGATCGCCTCGGCGACCGACGCGTAGCCGGGCCGCTGGGCGTGCGGGCCGGTCTGCCCGTAGCCGGAGACGCGGGCGAGGATCAGGCCGGGGTTGCGTGCGGCGAGTACGTCGAAGCCGAGGCCCCAGCGCTCGAGCGTGCCGGGCCGGAAGCTCTCGACCACGACGTCGGCGGTGTCGACCAGGCGCAGGAACAGCTCGCGTCCCTCAGGCCTGCGCAGATCGAGCGTGACGCAGCGTTTGTTGCGGGCGTGGACGGTCCAAAAGAAGTGGTGCCCGTCGAGCTCGGCCTGGCCCCACACGCGCAGCGGGTCGGGCCGGTCGGGGGCTTCGAGCTTGATCACGTCCGCGCCGTGGTCGGCGAGCAGCCGGCCGCAGAACGGCCCGGCGATGAGCGTGCCGAGCTCGAGAACGCGGATCCCGGCGAGCGCGCCGGCGGGGAGGTCGGTGGCAGACACGACGCACACCGTAGGAACGCGGGCGCGCGGCGAGATATCCGATCGCGGTGGCGGGTTATCCGTCCTGTGCGCCGCCGGGGAAAGCCGGTCCGCGCGCCGCGGCTATTCGCCCGCGGTTGGCGGATGGTGCCGGGACGGAACTGCTCTTACCGTTGCGGCGCATGGACAACCGGACACGCACCGAGCCGCCGCAGGTCGAGCCCACGCACATGCGGGAGGTCCTCGGGCACTTCGCCTCCGGCGTCGTGGTCGTCACGGCCCTCGCGCCGGGCGGCCCCGCCGGGTTCACTTGCCAGTCGTTCAGCTCGCTGTCCCTCGACCCGCCGCTGGTGTCATTCGCGCCCGCCCGCTCGTCCACGAGCTGGCCGAAGATCCGTGCGGCCGGCCGCTTCTGCGTCAACGTCCTCGCCGACGGCCACGCCGAGCTGAGCAGCGCGTTCGCCCGCTCGGGCACCGACAAGTACGCCGGCGTCGAGTGGCGCCCGGCCCCGTCCGGCGCGCCCATCCTCGACGGCGTCGCGGCGTGGATCGACTGCACTCTGGAACACGAACACGCGGGCGGGGACCACACGATCGTCGCCGCCCGCGTGCGGGCGCTGGGCGCGGATCCCTCGCGCGCGCCGCTGCTGTTCCACCGCGGCGCGTACGGGATCCGCTCGGAGAACTGAGCCGCGGCTCAGGCCGACACGGCCCGCAGCGTCTCGCGCGGCAGCTCACCGAAGCGTTCCCGGTACTGCTGCGCGAAGCGGCTCTGGTGGAAGAAACCCCAGCGCAGCGCGATGTCCGTGACGCGGGTGAGCCCCGGGTCGCTGCGCAGCAGCTCGGCCCGCACGTGGTCGAGGCGGATGCGGCGCAGGTGGTTCATCGGTGACTCGCCCAGCACCTGCTGGAACGTGGCGTGCAGCGTGCGCACGCTCATGCAGCCGACCTTCGCCAGCTCCTGCGGAGTGAGGGGCTCGTCGGCGTGGGCTTCCATGTACTCGATCACCGGGCCGAGCCGGCTCTGGCGCACCGGGTCGTCGGGTGCGGTGAGGTCGTCGGTGAACTGGTGGCGGCCCGCGTGCAGCACCTGCGTCATCACGAACGCTTCGAGCTGCTCCCGCGCGATCGGCATGTCCGCGAGGCCGCCGGGACGGTCGAGCTCGCGGGCGAGGAACTCCACGGACGAGAGCAGCGTGCTGCCGGCGGGCGTGGTGAAGTCGATGCCGAAGTCGAAGTCCAGCACCTCGTCCACGGGGCGGTTGAGGTGCTCGCCGAGGTGGCCCTCCAGCGTCCGGCGGCCGATCTTGAGGATGAGCTGCGCGGCGTCCGGCGACCAGCGCACGGTGTTGACCTGGTCCGGCAGCAGCACGACGCCGCTGGTGCGCGCGCGCGTGGTGGCGCGGCGGCCGTCGGTGCGGTCGGCGTCGGTGCGTCCGGCGATGGTGAGGTTGACGTGGTAGCAGTCCTCGGTCGGCGGCATCACGAGCTTCGCGCACGACTGGTAGCTGAGGTAGCCGACGGTGAACATGCGGTCGGCGGTGGAGTTCAGCGTCATGTCGAGCTCGTTGCCGGGCACCGTCAGGTCGTGGTCCAGGTAGATCCTGGTGACCGCGTCGCGGGCCTCTTCGAGCGAGCGGGTGCCGAGCACCCGGTAGCGCGACAGGGGCGCCTCGGCCGGGACGGCCTCGGGACGGGCAGCCATCCGACACCTCCTTGTGTCGTCCATCTGCTCAGTGTCGGTTCTGTCCGGTGGCCTCGGCGGCGAGACCGGTGGTCCGGGTCCGCTCGACACTAGGTGGTCGCCGCGGCCCCTTACTAGCCCGAAAGCGCGTGGCGCTATCCGCTGAGTGCAGCACTGCCCGGCTGCGTGTGCTTCTCGTCTCGCCGGGTGGGACGGGCACCTTCGCGCTGAGCGGATCCGAGGCTGCCGTCCGGGGATATCGGCGGGCCGCCGCCGATCCCTAGCGTTTCCCGGCATCCCCAGGCGCCAGCCCCCTGCAACGAAGGAGAGGTCGATGACGACCACCTCAGCGCCACCGCTGGAGGAACTCAAGCTCTTCATCCACGGCAAGTCCGTCGATGCCCGTTCGGGCCGGACCTTCGAGTCGCAGAACCCCTACGCCGGCAAGCCGTGGGCCCGGCTCGCGGACGGCGGTCCCGAGGACGTCGACGAGGCCGTCGCGTCGGCCCGGGCGGCGTTCGAGGGCGAGTGGGGCGCGATGACCGGCTTCCAGCGCGCCGCGATCATCCGCCGCTGCGGCGACGCGATCTCCGCCAACGCCGAGCGCCTCGCCCGGCTGGAGGTCAACGACTCGGGCAAGCTGCTGCGCGAGATGCTGGGCCAGCTCAACAGCCTGCCGCAGTGGTACTACTACTTCTCCGGCCTGGCCGACAAGATCGAGGGCCGCACGGTCCCGCCGGTCAACCCGAACTACTTCGGCTACACCCGCCGTGAGCCGGTCGGTGTCGTCGGCGCCATCACGCCGTGGAACTCGCCGCTGTTGCTGCTCACCTTCAAGCTGGCCCCCGCCCTCGCCGCGGGCTGCACGATGGTGGTCAAGCCGTCGGAGCACGCGCCGGCCTCCACCGTCGCATTCGCCGAGGTGCTGCACGAGGCCGGGCTGCCAGCGGGTGTGCTCAACGTCGTCACCGGCTGGGACCGCGCAACCGGCGAGGCCCTGGCCAAGCACCCGGGCATCGACAAGGTCGCGTTCACGGGCTCGTCGGCGACCGGCGCCAAGGTCGCGCAGGCCGCGGTGGCGAACTTCAACCGCGTGACGCTGGAGCTCGGAGGGAAGTCGCCGCAGGTCGTGTTCCCGGACGCCGACCTCGACGCGGCCGCCAACGGCCTGGTCGCGGGCGTGTTCGCGGCCACCGGGCAGACCTGCATGGCCGGCTCGCGCCTGATCGTGCACGCCGACGTCCACGACGCGCTGGTCGAGAAGGTCGTCGCGCGGGCCAACGCCATCAAGCTCGGCGACCCGACCGACGCCGCCACGGAGATGGGCCCGGTCGCCAACCGGCCGCAGTACGAGAAGGTGCTCGGCTATCTGCAGGGCGCGGCCGCCGAGGGCGCCACGTTCGCCTGCGGCGGTGAGCCCGACGCCGCTCGCGGTGGCCTGTTCGTGAAGCCGACCGTGGTCACGGGCGTGACGGCGGAGAACACCATCGTCCGCGAGGAGGTGTTCGGCCCGGTGCTGGCCGTCTACCCGTTCCACGACGAGGACGAGGCGCTCAAGCTCGCCAACGACACGCCCTACGGCCTGGCCGGCGCCGTCTGGACGAAGGACGTGCACCGCGCCCACCGCGTCGCCGCGAAGCTGCGCGCGGGGACCGTGTGGATCAACGCCTACCGCGTGATCGCCCCGAACATGCCCTTCGGCGGCTACGGCGCCAGCGGCATCGGCCGGGAGAACGGCGTCGACGCGATCAACGAGTACACGGAGAACAAGTCCGTGTTCGTCGAGCTCACCGGCGGCACCCGCGACCCGTTCCAGCTCGGCTGAGCCACCCCCCATTCCGCGAAGGAGACCCCCATGACGATGACCGCCAACGAACGCCTCGGCCTCGCCCCGACGGACCCGCGCCCGGCGGACGAGACCCGGCCGCTGGTGGACCGGGCCGAGACGAACCCGCTGTTCGGCGACCAGAAGATGAAGCTGGGCCTGTTCGGCACCAACTGCTCCTACGGGCTGATCATGAGTCACGCCCCCAGCACCTACAAGATCACCTGGGAGCACACGCGCGAGATCGCGCAGCGCGCCGACGGCCTCGGCTTCGACGTGCTCGTGCCGGTCGCGCGCTGGAAGGGCTTCGGCGGCTCGACGAACTTCAACGGCAACTGCTTCGAGACCTACGCGTGGGCCGCCGGCCTGGCCGAGGCGACGGAGCGGATCGCCATCGCGTCGACCTCGCACCTGCCGACCGTGCATCCGATCGTCGCGGCGAAGGCCGCCACGACGATCGACCACATCTCGGGCGGTCGCTTCGCGCTCAACCTGGTGATGGGCTGGGTGCCGCCGGAGATGGAGATGTTCGGCGGCGAGCAGCGCCAGCACGACGAGCGCTACGCGTTCGGCCAGGAGTGGATCGACTACGCCATCCGGCTGTGGACCGAGGAAGGTTCGTTCGACATCGCCTCGAAGTACTTCCAGGGCAACGACGTCGAGGCCTACCCGAAGCCGCACCAGGCACCCCGCCCGGCGCTGCTCAACGCGGGCAACTCGCCCGCGGGCATCGAGTTCTCCGCGCGCAACGTGGACATCAACTTCGCCTCGCTCGACACGCTGGAGAACATCAAGGCCTACACCGCGAAGGTCAAGGCCAAGGCCCGCGACGACTACCAGCGCGACATCAAGGTCATGACCTACGGCCTCGTCGTCTGCCGCGACACCGAGGAAGAGGCCAAGCGCGCCTTCCAGCAGGTCGTGGACGAGGGCGACTGGGGTGCGGCGGGCAACGTCATCAAGATCGCCGGGTCGGGCGCGAGCCAGTCGTTCGACCACGCGGTGAAGGAGATGCAGGAGCGCTTCATCGCCGGCTGGGGCGGCTACCCGATCGTGGGAACTCCGGAGCAGGTCACCGAAGAGCTCGGCGCGCTCAACGAGGCCGGGATGGAGGGCATGATCTTCGGCCTCATCGACTACAACGAGGAGCTGAAGTACTTCGGCGACAACGTGATGCCGCTGCTGAAGCAGGCCGGTCTGCGCCACTGAATCCTGCGGCCGGACGTGCGGTTCCGGGCGGGTGGCGGAGCCGTCCGGAGCCGAACGCCTTTCCAGGCTTGCGAAAAGCGGCGGTAGGATCACCGGCCGCGATTTGCGAGGATGGGTGGTGTGAACAGCCCGGACGAGCTGGCGTCGACGCTGCGGGGCTGGCGGGAACGGCTGGTACCCGGCCGGGCCGGCCTGCCGGTGCACGGGCCGAGACGAGCGCGCGGGCTGCGGCGCGAGGAGTTGGCCGTGCTGGCCGGGCTTTCGGTCGACCACGTCGTGCGCCTGGAACAGGGCCGCGCGCCGGCTCCCGGGGTGCAGGTGTGCGTCGCGCTCGCGCGGGCGTTGCACCTGTCCGACGCCGAGCAGGAACGGCTGTTCCGGCTCGCCGGCCATGAGCTGGGCGGCGGCCGCGTCGGGCGGCTGGTGCCCGAAAGCACCCGGCGGCTGCTGGAACGCCTCGACGACCACCCGATCGCCGTGCACGACGCGATGTGGACACTCATCGCGTGGAACCGGCCGTGGGTGGGGCTGCTGGGCGAACCGGCCGCGCGCGAAGACGAGCGTAACGCCGTGTGGCGCCACTTCACCGGCTGCCCGACGCGCACGGTGCTGACCGCGGCTGAGCGCGAGGACTACGAGACGGCGCTGGTCGCCGACCTGCGGCTCGCGCAGTCGCGCTACCCGCGTGACCCGGACCTGTCGGCGCTGGTCGGACGGGTGGGCTCGGTGAGCGAGGGGTTCCGCAGCCGGTGGGACACGCCCGGCGTCGACGACCTCGCGCGCCAGCCGACGTGCCTGACCGTGGTGCACCCCGACGTCGGGCGGCTAGACCTGGACCGCGACGTGCTCGCCAGCCGCCACGGCGACCTGCGGATCGTCGTCTGCACGGCGCGGCCCGGCACGGAGTCGGCCGCGCGGCTCGCATTGCTCGGCGCTCTCGAGTTCGAATCCATGGCCCCGCCGGGTTAGGAACTATCGGCGCTCGAGGTCCGGTGCGGTGAACCCGCCGATCTCCCGCTCCAGCAGCTCGGCCAGACGCAGGGGAGTGCGGTCCTCGAACATCGGCCCGACAAGCTGGACCCCGACCGGCAGTCCCGCGTCGTCGAGGCCCGTGGGCACGACCGTGGCCGGCAGACCCGGCAGCGTGGCGAGGCCGGCCCACACCAGCTGATCGCCGTAGCCGTGCTCGACGCCGTCGACGACGACGCGCCGCAGCTCCTGGTGCGGTGAATGGTCGTGGGCGAACGCGTGGGTCGGCGAGGCCGGGCAGAGCACCACGTCGTACTCGGCGAACACGGCGCGCCAGGCGTGGCGCTGCCGTTCGCGGGCGAGGTCGGCCGCGAACCAGTCGCGGTAGCTCAGCCGGGTCCCGCGCACCCGGGCGGCGTGGAGGCTGTCGTCGCCCGGCGGGAGGTCCGCCAGCAGCTTGCCGAACCGTTCGTAGACCTCGGCGGGGAAGTTCGTGCCGAAGGTGGCGAACAGCAGCCGCAGGTACAGCCGCGCCGATTCGGCCAGGTCGGGCACCAGCCCGCTGCCGGGGTCCACGCGGGCGCCGGCCGCGGTGAGCGCGTCGGCCACGCGGGTGAGGCCGGCACGCACGCTCGCCGACGTCGGGATGTCCGGGTGGTCTTCGAGCACGAGCACGCGGAACTCCGCCAGGCGCTCGTGGCGGGCCGGCGGCAGGCGCAGCTCGTAGGCGACCCCGAGCGTGAGCGGATCCGGCTCGGCGAGCAGGTCGAGCAGCACACTCAGGTCGGCGGCGCTGCGCGCCATCGGGCCGATCACGGCCAGGTCCACCTCGGTCGGCAGCGCGGGGGCCGGCGGCGGCGTGTGGCCTCGCGAGGGCAGCAGCCGGTACGACGGTTTGTGCGCGTAGACGCCGCAGAAGTGCGCGGGGGTGCGCAGCGAGCCGCCGATGTCCGAGCCGATCGACAGTGCGCCGAACCCCGCGGCCAGTGCGGCCGCCGAGCCGCCGGACGAACCGCCGGGCGTGCGGGCGAGGTCGAACGGGTTGGCCGTGGTGCCGTAGATGTCGTTGTAGGTCTGCAGATCGCCGAGGGCGAGCGGCACGTTGGTCTTGCCGAGCAGCACCGCGCCGGCCGCCTTGAGCCGGGCGACGGGCAGCGCGTCCTGGGCCGAGACGAAGCCCGCGAACGGCGGGAGACCCCACGTGGTCGGCAGCCCGGCCACGTTGAACGACTCCTTGACCGTGATCGGCACGCCGAGCAGGGGACCGTCCGCACCGCGGGCGCGCGCCGCGTCGGCCGCGCGGGCGGCGTCGAGCGCGCGGCCGAAATCGGGCACGCAGATCGCGTTGACGGCCCCGTCGTACTTCCCGATGCGCTCGATCGCCGACTCGGCCAGCTCGACGGCCGTCACCTCGCCGGCGCGCAGGGCCGCGCCGAGCTGCCCGGCCGAAAGCAGGGTGGCGTCCATGCGTTCCTCTCGCGACGTCGGCGTTCGAGGGCGACGTTAGCGGCTCGTCCGACCGGCCGTCCCGGACTTCGCCGGACTATCGTGGCGCGGCGGGAAGTCGCTCGCCTCGCGGATCTCACATTCGGGCGCGCCCGCGCGTCTACCTGGTGAGAGGCGAGAAGAAGGGAACGGGGACATGAGCGTTCGGCACACGGTCACGGCGTCGCCGGTCGGCGACCTCACGCTGGTCGCGGACGGCACGGCGCTCGTCGGGCTCTACTTCGAGGGCCACAAGCGCGAACCGCGGCTGGCGAGCCTGGGGCCGCGCTCGGACGAGGGCTTCGCCGAGGCGATCCGGCAGCTGGGTGAGTATTTCGCGGGGGAACGCCGGGAGTTCGACCTCGAGCTCGCGCCGCGAGGGTCCGGCTTCGAGCGCAAGGTGTGGGGCCTGCTCACGAAGATCCCGTACGGCGAGAAGCGCACGTACGGCGAGCTCGCCGCCGAGCTGGGCGACCCCGGCGCCGCGCAGGCGGTGGGCAACGCGAACGGCTGGAACCCGATCAGCATCGTCGTGCCGTGCCACCGGGTGGTCGGCGTGAGCGGCGGCCTCACCGGGTATGCGGGCGGCGTGGACCGCAAGCGGTTCCTCCTGAGCTTGGAGGAGCCGCCAGCCGAGGACGACGGCAGGCTGTTCTGAGCTCGCGACCGTTCGACGAGCTCGTCGCGGACCACGGGACGATGGTGCTGCGGGTCTGCCGGGCGGTGGTGGGCCCGCACGACGCCGAGGACGCGTGGTCCGAGACGTTCCTGGCCGCGCTCAAGGCCTACCCCGATCTGCCGGCCGGTGCCAACGTGGCGGCGTGGCTGGTCACCATCGCGCACCGCAAGGCCGTGGACATCACCCGTGCCCGCGCACGCCACGCCGTGCCCGTGGAGCGGACCTCCGACGAGCCGAGCCGCACCGGCCGTCCGGAGGACTGGGACGGCGACCTGTGGGATGCGCTGGCCGCGTTGCCGGACAAGCAGCGGGCGGCCGTCGCGTACCACTACCTCGCCGGGTTCCCGTACGAGGAGGTCGCTGCCATCACCGGCGGCACCGCGGCCGCCGCCCGCCGCGCGGCCGCCGACGGGGTGAAGGCCCTGCGCGCGGCGTCGCGCCGAGGAGAGCTGGAAGGAGCAGCGCCATGACCACCGATCTGTTCGCCGCGCTGCCGGTGGACGACGAGGCCGCGCAGGACCGCCTGCGCGCCCGGCTGATCGCCGCGGCCGCACGCGACGGTCTGCTCGACGTCGCGTACCGCACGGTCGACTCGCCCGTCGGCCCGCTGCTGCTGGCCGCGACCGGTGCCGGGCTCGTGCGGGTCGCGTTCTCCGTGGAGGACCACGGTTCCGTGCTCGCCGAGCTGGCCGCGGCCATCAGCCCGCGGGTGCTTTCCGCGCCGGCCCGTCTGGACGCGGTGTCTCGTGAGTTCGACGAGTACTTCTCCGGCCGGCGCCACGCGTTCGACGTCGCGGTGGATCTGCGGCTGGCCAAGGGTTTCCGCCGCGAGGTGCTGCGGCGGCTCGGCGAGATCCCGTACGGCAGCACGCGCAGCTACTCCGAAGTCGCCGCCGCGGCCGGCAGTCCCCACGCGGTGCGCGCCGTCGGGACGGCGTGCGCGCGCAATCCGGTGCCGCTGGTCGTGCCGTGCCACCGCGTGGTGCGTTCCGACGGCAGCTCCGGGCGGTACCGCGGTGGTGAGGAAGCGAAACTGGCGCTGCTGGCCTTGGAAACGACCGCCTGACGCGAATTCGTCAGCGGTGGTCCTGGGCGAGGCCGTCGGCGGCGTCGAGGCCGAGGATCGCCAGAAGCAGCGCGCAGTCGTCGACGTCCTCGGCCGAGGAGGCGACCAGGCGGACCACGTGGCGGCGCTGATCGTCGGGGAGCTCGTGGGCGCTGTGCAGGTCGGCGACGGATGGCACCGTCGTGCGCTTCACGGCTGCCCGCCAAGGATGACGGCGCAGGTGTGTGGGGCAGAGGTCCATGGGGCAGAGGTCCATGGGGCAGAGGTCCATGGGGCAAGGGCGGTCATCGGGCCCTCCGTTCTTCCGGCCGCGGGTGCTGCCGCCGGGGACCGGGGCGGACCGTTCAGCATATCCCGTTCCCGGCTTGCCCGGTGGGGTGACGAGCACCGGGAAAACGCTTCCCCGCGGACTCCGAAGAGGCTCCCGTCCACTGTGGATCTTCGATTCGGACACGGACCGTGCCCGGCCGCTCGCCGGAACCACCCGGGTGGCCGAGCGACCGCCGGCCTGCGCGGGCCTAATCTGTGAACTTCTTGCCCAGGACCCCGGCGACCGAAGATGTTTTTCACGCGGGATCGGGGTGACCGGCGGTGTTGGGGGACGACAGTCCGCGCGATCCGTCCGTTGAGGGCGGCGATCTGAAGACCGGAAGCGCTTTCCATGGCTGGCCGTTGCGCCACGGTGGCGGGTATCCGCGGGGCTGGCAGGTGCGGTATCGGTGCCGGGTGCGCCGTACTGCTCGGGAATCCGCAGAACCGTTGTGGCAGGAGAAGACGGGCACGATCGCGGGCCGCAGCCTGCGCGACGAGCACACCAGCACCACGTGGGTCCCGGTGCGCCCGCGCGGCGCGGCTGCCGACACCCCGGTGAGCCTGGTGCGGGCCACGGACATCCTCGACGCCCGCCCGCCTTCCGGGAGGGCGAACCGGGCCGGGGAAAGGCCTTGGCCGGCCTGATGATCCACTGAGGACGGTGCGACTGTTCGGGTGAAAAACCCGGGAACCGGAAATCATCAGGTAGATTCGCGACGAGGGCGTCAGCCCGCCCCCGGAACAGGCTTCCGCAATCCTGGGGCCGGTGAAGGGTGGAGGCGGATGACCAACGGAATCGAGACGGAAACCGCGCCGTTCGCGGTGGGGCGGAAGTTCGCCTACCTGGCTCGGGAAGACGACGGCGTGACCGTGCGGACCGGGGTGGTCGCGGGCGAGTGCGTCGACGCGGCGGCGGTTTCGCACGTGCCGATCGTCGACGCCGAAACCCCGGATCCGAGTTCCAGCAAACTGGTTCCGGTCACGGACGTCACCGACGTGGCATCGGGCCGTAACCGCCATTCGGCGGGGAACCGGCCGCGTTCGTTGCCCTGGCGGGTTTTTCACGTCGGGCGCCACCGGCGCGCCTGAGCGGGTTCAGCGTGCGGCGCCGGACCGGATGACGGTCGTCGGGCCGGGCGGGGGAGATTCCACGGAGTCGTCGGGGGCTTCGTGGGCGACTCCCGCCCTGTCGAGGACGCTTGTCACACCGGGGTTTCCGGCGCGCACGCGGAACCGTTCGCCGGCGAGCGCGGCCACGGACTCCGGGCCGAGGGAGGTGCACGCCGTCAGGTCCACCACCACGGCCGCGGCGCGCAGGGTCACGGCTTCGGCGAGGTGCGCGGCGAGCACGGCGTCACCGGCGGGACTGAGCGCGCCGGAGACCTCGACGGTCACGAGCCCTGCGCTCACGAGCGTGCGCACTCGCGAAACCCCAGGCGGTGCAAGGGCTTGCGGTACGTCGGCCTTCGGCTGGTTCTCCACGGACATCCCGCGCCTCTCCCCGAATCCGCGGTGACCGGGGGCTGGGGTCCACTTGTTCGGCCAGTCTAACCGGCCGGGCGGGGCGTAACCTCGGTCCGTGGCCGGACCGCGGGTGATCACCGTCTTCCTCGTCGACGACCACGAGCTGGTGCGCCGCGGCGTGGCCGACCTCGTGGAGGACGAGGACGACCTCACGGTGGCCGGCCAGGCCGCCTCCGTCGCCGAGGCACTGGCCCGGATTCCCGCTGTGCGCCCGGACGTCGCGGTACTCGACGTCCGCCTCCCCGACGGCGACGGCGTCCGCCTGTGCCGCGACCTGCGCGCCACGCTGCCCGGCCTGCGCTGCCTGATGCTCACGTCCTTCACCGACGAGCGCTCGATGGTCGACGCGGTCCTGGCCGGCGCCGACGGCTACGTCATCAAGGACATCAAGGGACTCCAGCTCGTCGACGCCGTCCGCCGCGTCGCGGCCGGCCACAGCCTGCTCGACGAACGCGCGGTCGCCGCCCTGATGGCGAAGCTGCGCGAGAGTACCCGAGGCCCCGGCCCGCTCGCCGCGCTGACCGACCAGGAGCGCGTGCTGCTGGACCTCATCGGCGAAGGGCTGACCAACCGGCAGATCGCCGAACGGATGTTCCTGGCGGAGAAGACGGTGAAGAACTACGTTTCCCGCCTGCTCGCCAAACTCGGTGTGGAACGCCGCACCCAGGCGGCTGTTCTCGTCACCGCGCTCCACGACGAGGAACGCCGCGCCGGAGGCTGATCACTGCTGCGGGAGAACGTCCGTTCCCCTCAGGAGGTCGCGATTTCACCGGGTATCGCACGCGAGGTCACCGAAACCGGTGCGGTGGTGCACCTGCACTACACCGTGCCGCCGCGCGGCCGGCCGCCGGTCTGGCGAAAAGCGTTGTGCGGGCCGGTGATCACGGTCGATCGGGAGAGAACGGTCGTTCTCCGCGTGTGTCGGTGCACTCCGCTCGGGCCGGGGGATCACGGCCAGCCGCGGGAGAACGGGCGTTCGTCGCTCGCGACCACTGCGTCGAGACCGATGTGGGGTCGCAAAGGGACGGGCGCCCCGTGGCCGAGGCGCAGCAGGGTCTGGGGCCACATGCCGCCGCCGAGAAGGCGGCGCAGGTCCCGGCGGCGGGCGGGGGTGAGGGTGTCGGACCAGTGGGCGGCGGACAACCCGGCGGCCGCCGCCGTGAGCAGGACGCGTTGCACGGCCTGGCCGGCCTGCAGCTGGGCGAGCGGGGTGTCGTGCAGCGAGCCGACGGCGACGAGCAATCGCCCGGGCGCCGCGGCGAAGTCGGTGTACGCGGCGCCCGCGGGAAGCATGATTTCGCACAGCTGCGGCAGTTGTGCGTCGCCGATCGTGGCGAGCCAGGCGCGTTCGAGCTCGGCCGCCTTGCGAAGTTCGCGTTGCACCGCCGGGGGCACCAGGGCCGCGCTGAACGGGCTGCGGTTGCCGCGCCTGAGCCGGATGGCTTCGACGAGGCGGCGGTCGATCGGCGTCACCGGTTCGAGCCCGCGCGGGCGCACGACGGCGAGCAAGTCGGGCCGCGTGGCGGCGGGCAGCAGCCGCACGTCGGGGTGGCAGCCCTGGGCCTTCACCGCGAGCCGGAGGTTCAGCAGGGCCGCGCCGCAGTCCAGCAGCTGCCCACGGCGGCCGCCCGCGGGCGGGCCGGCGTGGAGCTCGATGGACCCCGGCGTGCACAGGAACCGCCACGGCCGGGTGTCGTGCAGGGGCGGCGGGGTCGTCGCGGCGAGCAGCACGGTCCGGACCTGGCGCGCGCTCAGCCGCCCGACGGGTATGACTCCGGCCTTCATGGGTCACCTCCGCCTCCGATCCCACCCTGCGCCCGCGCGGCGGGCCGGGCTAGTGCCGAACGTCCCGCGCGCCGGGTCCAAGGTCGCCGTTCACGGGTGACCCCGGGCCCGGACCGGTGTGCCACAGTGACGGGATGCCGGAGATCGACCGGGTATCCGCGACCGCTCCGGCCGGGGAACGCGACCGGCTGGACGCGCTGCTCACGGCCGTCCTCGGGCTGTCCGCCGGCCTGGAGCTGGACGGCACGCTGCGCCGGATCGTGGCGACCGCCGCGGACCTCGTCGACGCCCGCTACGGCGCGCTCGCGGTGCTCGACGCCGACGGCGCCACCACCGGCTTCGTCGTCACCGAACTCGACCACCTCGACCGCGCGCGGACCCGTCGAGCCGGCCGCACTTCGCTTCGCGTCGCGCTGCGAGCGCGCGGCACGCTGCTGGGGCGCCTTTACCTCACCGGAAAACGAAGCGGCACAGGGTTCACCGACGACGACGAGCAAGCCCTCGCCGCGCTCGCGGCCGCGGCCGGCATCGCCGTCGACAACGCGCGGCTGTACGAAGAAGCCCGCAACCGCCAGCGCTGGCTCGAAGCCACCGGCGAGATCTCCGCCGCTCTCCTCGGCGGCACCGAGATCAGCGAAGTCCTGCGCCTGATCGCGAGCCGCGCCGCCGGCCTCACCGGTTCCGTCGACGCGCTGATCGCCGTGCCCGCCACCGAAGACGCACTCGTGGTCACCGTTTGCGCCGGTCCCGATTCCGACGCCCTCACCGGCCGCCGGATTCCCGTCGCCGGGTCGACGTCCGGTGCCGTGCTGCGCGACCACGTGCCGCGCAGCGTCTCCGGGCTCGCCGTGGACCTCGCCGACGGCCCGCGCGTCGACCTCGGCCCCGCGCTCGTGGTGCTGCTGCGCTCCGGTGAGTCGATCGCCGGGGTCCTGCTCGCCGTTCGCGCTCCCGGCGCGGCGCGCTTCGACGAGCAGGAGCCGCAGATCGTGTCGGCGTTCGCCGACCAGGCAGCGCTCGCGCTGCGCGACGCCGGGAACCAGGCCGCCCGCCGCGAGCTCGACGTGATGACCGACCGAGACCGGATCGCCCGAGACCTGCACGACCACGTGGTGCAGCGGCTGTTCGCGGTCGGGCTGCAGATGCGGGACACGCTGCGCCGGGCGGGGACGCCGGCCGTCGCGTCGCGGCTGAGCCGGCACATCGACCAGCTGCAGGAGGTCATCGAGGAGATCCGCAGCGCGATCTTCGAGCTGCACGCGGCCCCGGGGCGCCGTGGCGGCCTGCGCGCGAGCCTCCAGCAGGCCGTCACCGAAACGACGGGCGACTCGGCGATCCGCACCGCCGTGCGGCTGTCCGGCCCGCTCGAACGGGTGCCGCCGATCCTCGCCGAGCACGCGGAAGCCGTCGTTCGCGAAGCCGTGAGCAACGTGCTGCGCCACGCCCGCGCCGGCGAGCTGGCCGTCACCGTGACGCTCGGGGACGCCCTCGTCGTCGAAGTGTCGGACACGGGGGTGGGCCTGCCGGCGGGCGTGGCGCGCAGCGGCTTGCGCAACCTCGAGCAGCGCGCGACCGAGGCGGGCGGCACGTTTCGCGTGGAGTGCCCGTCCTCGGGCGGCACCCGTCTCGTGTGGACGGTCCCCGTGCGCCCGGCTCACGCGGTGGTCTCCGGAGGGTCACGGTGAAGCGCCCGCGGGCCGCGGCCCTGGTGGGCGCGGTCACAGCGTGCGACAATCGAAGCCTGTCCTTCCCCTTGGGGCGCGGCCCGGCGCCGACTCCGGATCTCGGCGAGGCGGATCTCCTCCACCGAGCGCCCGGAGATTCCGCACGGGTCGCACCCGCAGTGCGCCACCCGCCCACCTCCGGCGGTTTCCGCGCAGCGGAGTCCACTTCGGACCGAAGCGGGCACCCGCGGCCTCGCCGGTGGCCGAGGTGAAGGAGGTCCGACCGTGAACCCCGTCTACCCCGTCTACCCGGTCCGAGTCGAGGCCGAGCTGGACGAACCGTTGTCGCGCTGGCTCTGGCTCGTGAAGTGGCTGCTGGCGCTGCCGCACCACCTCATCCTGGCGGTCCTGTGGATCGCCTACCCCTTCGTGGGCATCGCGGCGTTCTTCTCGATCCTCGTGACAGGCCGCTATCCGCGTTCGCTGTTCGAGTTCACCGTGGGCGTGCTGCGGTGGAGCTTCCGCGTGCAGTACTACTCCTACGCCGCGCTCGGCACCGACCGGTACCCGCCGTTCACGTTCAGCGACGTGCCCGAGTACCCGGCGCGGCTGCGGGTCGAGTACCCGCAACGGCTCTCCCGCGGGCTCGTGCTCGTGAAGTGGTGGCTGCTGGCGCTGCCGCAACTCATCCTCGTGGGGCTGTTCGTCGGCGGCGGCACGTGGCTGTTCACGCGGTCGGGCCGGTTCGACTTCACCTGGGCGGCCGGCGGTCTCGTCGGCATCCTGGTGCTGATCGCCGCGATCGTCTTGCTGTTCACCGGAAAGTACCCGCGCCCGCTGTTCGACTTCATCCTCGGGCTCGACCGCTGGGTGCTGCGGGTGGCCGCCTACGTGTCGCTGCTGACCGACCGGTACCCGCCGTTCCGGCTCGACCTGGGCGGCGGCGAGCCGGGCGGACCGGCGCCCTCGCCGGAACCGCTGACGCAGCCGCCGCGCGGTTCCGCGACCGAGTCCGGGATCGAGCCTGAGACACAGCCGTTCGCCCCGCCCCCCACACCACCGGAGAGCGGATCCGGCCCGGCGGCCACGGGCTGGACGGGCGGCCGCGTCGCCGCCGCCGTCTGCGGCGCGGTGCTCGTGCTGCTCTCCACCGGTCTCCTCTCGGGCGGCAGCGCGCTGATGTGGGCCGACCGCAACCGGCGCGACGCCGACGGCTACTTCTCCGGATCGGCCCCGTTCAGCGCTTCGGGCTACGCACTCGCGAGCGACCCCGTGCAGCTGCACGGCCTGGGCACCGGCGGGCCGGACCTCGCGGCGATCGTCGGCGACACCCGGATCCGCGCCACCGCAGTGGACGCCGCGCAGGGCGTTTTCATCGGCATCGCGCCCGCCGCGAGCGCGGCGCGGTACCTCGCCGGCGTCGAGCACACGACCGTGACCGATCTCGGCGACCGTGGCGCGGTCGGCGTCGACAACCCAGGCGGCGCGCTCACGACCCCGCCGCAGCAGGCCGGCATCTGGGCCGGCCAGGCGTCTGGTCCCGGCACGCAGTCCGTGGCGTGGCCCGTGCGCGACGGGGACTGGACCGTCGTGGTGATGAACTCCGACGGCTCCCGCGGCGTCGCCGTCGAGGCGGAGGCCGGCGCGACCGTGCCGGCGATCGGCTGGCTGTCGGTGCTGCTCGTCGTGGTCGGCGTGGTGTTCCTGGCCGGTGGCGTGGCGTGCATCTGGCTCGCGGCCCGCGGCGCTTCGGCGCACCGGGCGCGCACGCCCGTGCCGGTGACCGAAGGAGGTCCCGGCGACGGGAGGCGAGGACCGTGAACCGTTCGGCCGACTGGTTCAGGCGGATGTGGCACGCCCTGTTCCCGCGGGGCGACGTGGTGGTCCGGCCGTCGGACCGGTTCCAGGCGGCGGTGCTGGCCGCCTTCGTGGTGCTCGCGGTGGTGGCGGTGCCGTTCGCCGGCGTCCTCGGGTCGGAAACCGCCGCGCAGCGCGGAAAACAGGCCGCCGAGGAAGCGGCGAGCCGCCACCGCGTCGAGGCGACGCTGCTCGTCGACGGGCCGCCGCAGCAGGCCGTCGGCCCCGACGGCCTGCCGAGTGGACCCCAGCCGCGCGACGCCCGGTGGCGGTTGCCCGGCGGCGGTTTCCGCGTCGCGCAGGTCGACGCGGACCCGCTTACCAAGGCCGGCGACCCGGTCGTGGTGTGGCTCGACCGTGCCGGCGACCAGGTGCCGCCGCCGCTCGACCCGCGCACGGCCCCGGTCGAGGGCGTGATGACGGGATTCGGGGTGTGGGCGGGGTTCTGCGCGCTGCTGAGCCTGCTCTACGGAGTCCTCGTCCTCGGGCTCGACCGCATGCGGCTCAGGCACTGGGAGCGGGAGTGGACGCTGGAGCTGGACGGCAAGACGAGATCCTGACCGGCCGGAGACGAAGAACGACCGGAGAAACGACCGGAGGAAGGCGGGATGGCGGATGCTCACCATGACCCGATCGGCGATCGCGGCGATCGACCGGATCACCGAGGCCCACCACGTCGGGCGGCGCGGTGGCTGCCGCCTGGTCCTCGACGGGCCGCCCCGTGCGGGGGCGGCGGTCGAGGTGGAGGTGGCGACGTGTCCGGGCACGGGCGATGACGTCGTCGCGATCGACGACACGCAGCTGTTCCTTTCGCGCGAGGCCAGGGTGGGGCTCGCGGAGAAGGTTCTCGACGTCCGGGAGGACCTGGAGGGCCACTACACGTTCCTGATCGAGAACGCGGGTCGGTGACCTCGGCGTGACCCCGGTCGCGCCCCTCTCGCGCAAACGCAGTTCTCACTGGGTGAGGGACCGCATGCTATCGCCCGGCTGGAATTGGACGCGTCCGAGGAAAAAGGGCCAATATGGGCACTTACGTGCGAGATCGGGGAGGTGACCGCCGTGGCCGACCGGGAACGGCTGGTGATCCGGGCGTTCGTCACGATGGCGGACACCCTGGTCGAGGGGTACGACGTAGCCGACCTGTTGCAGAGCCTGACGCAGCGGTGCGTCGAGCTGCTCGAGGTCGGGGCGGCCGGGCTGACGTTCGCCGACGAGCAGGGGATCCTCCGGGCGCTGGCGTCCCCGGCGGAGCAGGACGGGCTGCGGGAGCTGGTCAAGCTCGGTGTCGACGAGGGCCCAGGCGTGGACTGCTTCCGGTCGGGGGCCGCGGTGCACGCGGCCTCGATCGGCGCGGACACCCAGCGGTGGCCACGGTTCGCTGCAGCGGCGCGACGGGCGGGGTTCGCCTCGGTGGACGCGCTGCCGCTGCGGCTGCGAGGGCTGACGATCGGTGCGCTGAACCTGTTCGGCCGCACGGCGGTACCGGCCGAGGACCTCGAGCTGGCGCAGTGCCTCGCGGACACCGCCACGATCGGGATCCTGCAGCAACGCGCCATCCGCCGCGGCGAGGTGCTCTCGGGCCAGCTGCAGTCGGCGCTGAGCAGCCGCGTGATCATCGAGCAGGCGAAGGGTGTGCTGTCGGTCAGCGGGCGCCTGTCGATGGCGGACGCGTTCAGCGCGCTGCGCCGGTACGCGCGCAGCAACAACGCCCGGCTCAGCGAAGTCGCCCGCTCGCTGGCCGAACGCGAGCTCGACCCGGCTGTGGTGCTGACGCGGGCGTACCGCGGGAACTGATCACGGGCTCGCCCGCTCCGCCGGAGCTTTCTCCCCGGCGATCGGCAGTCCGGATCCGACCGTCCTTTGTGGACATTCCGGACCTCGCGCCCGGAGGCGGTCGATCATCCTCTGTGCCTCGGCCTCGGTGAACCGGCCCTGGCGCACGTAGCCGACGATGGCGGCCACGGTGCTCAGGTGCGGTTCGGCGATGCCCGTCAAGTCCACGGAATCCACGGCGGCCCCTCACCCCGTTGGCTCGCCGCCGGGGGCAGGGGCGGCTCTTCGCACCCTACGCGCTCGATGTGCCGTTGTGCGGGACTCGGACACACCTTCCGCGGCAACGATTTCAGCGGTCGCCGGCCGCCGCAGGGCAGTGCTGGCACGAAAAATCGCCGCCGACGTGGGGGAAACCGGTACGGATCAAGCCTTCCCGGCGGGGGCGACGGCGGCCATCGACCGGTCGAGGCACGCGGCGAACGTCTCCGCGGCCCCGCCGGCGAGCCACGCGTGCTGCGCGGCGAGCAGGCACGAGAACGCGGCGCCGGCGACGGCGGGGAGCGCCGGGTCGGTCGGGTCGGACGGCGTGCCACGGGTTTCGGCGCGTTCGCGCAGCACGATCTCGGCCGCCGCCGCCATGCGGTGCAGCTTCTCGAGGTAGCTCGCCAGCAGTGCGGGCGTCGCGAAGACAATGCGCTGCATGGGCTCGGCGACCTCGTGCTTGCCGGGCGCGTCGACGTAGGGCACCAGCAGGTCGAACACCCGGCGCAGCGAGGTCCAGGCCGGTTCGTCGAGCGGCCGCTCGCGCAGCCGCTCGACCATCGTCTCGGCCAGCACCTCGAACTTGCCGACGATCAGGTCTTCCTTGGTGGGGAAGTAGCGGAACAGGCTGCGCCGCGACAGGCCCGCGGCCTCGGCGACGTCGTCCATCGTCGTGCGCTCGTAGCCGTGCTCGACGAACAACCTCTGCGCGGCCTCGGTGATGTCCTGCTGCACGGCCCTGCGGGTCCGTTCGCGCAGGCCGGGGCGGTGGTCGGTCACCGGGCCACCCTAGCAGCGTCCGGCAGAGTTGGCACTGAGTGCCACAAGTGTCGTACAGTGCCAATGAAGCAAGCCGAGAACGAGGAGCGTCATGTCCGGACCGAAGACGATCGTGATCACCGGTGCCAGTGACGGCATCGGTGCGGCCGCGGCCCGCCGCCTGCACGCCGACGGCCACCGGGTCGTGGTCGTCGGGCGCTCGCCCGCCAAGACCGAGGCCGTCGCCAAGGAGCTCGGGGTTGAGCACCACACCGCCGACTTCGCGCGCTTCGCGCAGGTGCGCGACCTTGCCGCCGCGCTCGACGCGGCCCACCTGCGCATCGACGTGCTGGTGAACAACGCCGGCGGCATCTTCGGCGACCGCGCGAAAACTGCCGACGGCTTCGAGAAGACCTTGCAGGTCAACCACCTGTCGCCATTCCTGCTCACCACGCTGCTGATGGACAAGCTGCTGGCGTCGCGCGCGTCGGTGATCCAGACGTCGAGCTCCGGTGCCCGGCTCTTCGGCAACCTGCGCCTCGACGACCTCGATCACGACGCGGCGTTCACCCCGCACAAGGCCTACGGCACCGCGAAGCTGGAGAACATCCTGTTCACCCGCGAGCTTCACGCCCGTTTCCATGCGCGGGGCCTGTCCGCGGCGGCCTTCCACCCCGGTGCGGTCGCCACGGCCTTCGCGACCGAGAGCTCCAGCTTCTTCCGGCTGGTCTACACGAACCCGCTCGGCCGGATGGTCATGGTGAGCCCGGAGAAGGGCGCGCGCCAGCTGGTCTGGCTGGCGACCACGGCGCCGGGCGTCGACTGGGAGTCCGGGGCGTACTACGAGCGCGGCAAGCCCGCCCGGCGCGTGAACCCGCAGGCGACCGACGACGACCTCGCGCGCCGGCTGTGGGACCGCTCGGCCGAGCTCGTCGGTTCGAAGACCGCCTGAGGCTCAGCGTGGCCGGAGGCCGGCCACGACCAGGTCCAGCAGCCGCGACGCCAGCTCGCGCTGGTCTTCGTGTCCCGCGATGAGGGTGACGCCGCCGATCGCCATCACCACGTCGTCGGCCGGGACGTCGGCGCGCAGCGTCCCGGCTTCGGCCGCGGCGGTCAGCATGCGGTCGATCGCCGTGCGCAGCAGGTCGCGGCTGTGCGTGCGCAGGCCTTCGCGGGCGGCGAGGATGCCGGGCAGCGCTTCGGCCATCCCGTTCTTGGTGAGCATGTAGTCCACGAACCGCTCCGCCCACGCGCGCAGGGCGGCGTCGGGTGCCAGCTCGGCGAGCAGGTCCGCGGCGGATCCGGCCAGACGTTCGGTCTCGCTGCGGTAGGTCGCCTCCACGAGGTCTTCCCGGGCCGGGAACCGCCGGTACAGCGTGGCGATGCCGACGCCGGCCTCCTTCGCGGTGGCCTTGAGTGAGGTGTCCGCCCCCTGGCGGGAAAACGCGCGCGCCGCGGCCTCGAGGATGCGGTCCTGGTTCTCCTGCGCGTCGGCCCTCAGCGACCGTCCGGTGTTCGTCACGCCACTCCTCTTTGCTAAGTGGACCCGAATCCACTTATAGTCGTAAGTGGAACCGGCTCCATATATGAGGCTAGCGGAGCAGAGAGACAGCACCATGACCCAGCGAGTGACCTCGCCTTTCGGCGCGACGTCCACGGCGGCCGAGGTGGTCGCCGGGGTCGACCTGACCGGCCGGCGCGCCGTCGTGACCGGGGCGGCGTCGGGGATCGGCGATGAGACAGCCCGCGCGCTCGCGTCGGCCGGCGCGGAGGTGACCCTGGCCGTGCGCGACCCGGCGGCGGGGCAGCGGGCGGCGCGGGAGATCGTGGCGAGCACGGGCAACGCGGCCGTGCACGTGGCCACGCTGGACCTGGCCGGCCCGGCTTCGGTCAGCGCGTTCGTGGCGGCCTGGGAAGGGCCGCTGCACATCCTGGTGGCCAACGCCGGCGTGATGGCCACACCCGAGCGCCGGACGGCGGAAGGCTGGGAGCTGCAGTTCGCCACCAACCACCTCGGCCACTTCCAGCTGGCGACCGGTATGCACGGAGCGCTCGCCGCGGCGGCCCACGCCCGCGTGGTCGTGGTCAGCTCGGTGGGACACGGCAACGGCGAGGTCGTCTTCGACGACGTCTCCTTCGCTCGCACGCCGTACGACCCGTGGGCGGCCTACAGTCAGTCGAAGACCGCCAACATCCTCTTCGCCGTCGAGGCCGCCCGGCTCTGGGCGGCCGAGGGGATCGCGGTCAACGCGCTCAACCCGGGCCGCATCTGGTCGACGAACCTGGGCCGGCACATGGACAATCCGCCTTCGGCCTTCGATCCCTCGGGCGCGACCGGCGTGTCCGTGAAGGACATCCCGCAGGGCGCCGCGACCTCGGTGCTGCTCGCCGCGTCGCCGCTCGTGGACGGCGTGACCGGGAAGTACTTCGAGGACTGCGAGGAAGCCGAGCCGTTCACCGCCGGGGTGCGGCGCGGCGTCGCCGACTTCGCGCTCGACCCGGCGAAGGCGCGGCGGCTGTGGACGCTTTCGGCGGAACTGCTCGCCGAAGCGGGTTATCCGGTCGTCTGACCGGCACGCCGGTGTGGTGCCGGGTGCACGGATGCACCACACCGGCGCGGGCCGTCACTCGCGCAGGAACGTGAGCAGTTCGGCGTTGAAGGTGGCGGCGTGGGTGACGTTGAGGCCGTGCGGGGCGTCCTCGACCAGCACGAGCCGGCTGTCGGGAATGGCCTCCGCGGTCCGCTTCCCGCTGACCTCGAACGGCACGATCGCGTCCGAGTCGCCGTGGATGACCAGCGTCGGGATGGTGAAGGCCTTCAGGTCGTCGCGGAAGTCGGTCTTGGTGAACGCGGTGGTGCAGTCCAGAGTGCCCTTCGGGGAGGCGAACGCGGCGATCACCGTGTTGTAGGCGTGCACCGAAGGGCTGACCAGGTCGGTGCGGCCCTTCACGGAGAAGAAGTTCGTGACGAACCCTTCGACGAAGGCGGGGCGGTCGGCGCGGATCCCGTCGTGGAAGCCCGTGAGCGCGGCCTCGTCGAGACCGCCGTCGGGGTTCCCGTCCTCCTTGAACAGGTACGGCGGCACGGCCGCGGCGAACACGGCCTTGGCGACGCGGCCGGTGCCGTAGCGACCGACGTAACGCGCGACCTCGCCGCCGCCCATCGAGAAGCCGACGAGCGTGACGTCCGTGAGGTCGAGCGCCGCGAGGAGCTTGTCGAGGTCGTCGGCGAGGGTGTCGTAGTCGTAGCCGTCCCACGGCTGCGACGACTGCCCGAAGCCGCGGCGGTCGTAGGTGATCACGCGGTAGCCGTCTTCGACCAGCGCCGGAACCTGGCCCTCCCACGAACGGCTCGACAGCGGCCAGCCGTGGATCAGCACGACCGGGCGGCCCGCGCCGTGGTCTTCGTAGTAGAGCTCGATCGGCGCGCCGTTTTCTTCCCCGACTGTCACCTTGGGCATGAGCTGTCCTCTCGTTGCCGAACGGAGTGGGTATGGAGCCTCGGGCGTGGCGTCGTTGCCGGCACCGGTGCTGCCGACGTGAACGCTAGTCGGGCGCGGTGGTGTGGCGGCAATACCGCGACCGGTGAACTTCCAGGGTCCGGCGCCGTGAACTGCGTGTCGTTCGCCGGAGTTCTCTTATCGGACAACGGAACTCGGCCGGTGAGGCAGTTTTTCGGCGGTGGCCGGTTCACGATCGTCCACCGCCGGGGGTAAGAACGGACGTCCTCAGTGGACAGCCGGACCCGGTCACCGCGCGGCCATCCCCGCGGTGAGCGAGCCCCGCGCCGCGCGACGGGCCGGGAGGGCCGCGGCGATCGGGGCGGCGAGCACGGCGGCGGCCAGCAGCACCGCGAGCCGGGCCCAGGGCAGCGTGAAGAGCACAGGCTCGGCGTCCGTGGAGGCCACGCGAGCGATCAGCCACGCCGAACCGACACCGAGCAGCAGGCCGCAGGCCGCGCCGAACACCGCGACGAACACCGACTCGGCTGCCAGTGCCGCACGCAGCCCGCCCCTCGTCAGGCCGAGAGCGCGCAGCAGGGCCGATTCGCGCGTGCGTTCGAGGACCGAGAGCGACAGCGTGTTGGCGATCCCGGCGAACGCGATCAGCACGGCGAGCGCGGTCAGCGCCCACAGCAGGTCGAGCGTGCTGCGCAGCGGCGCCGACAGCTGGTCTTCCAGGTCCGCGATCGTCTTCAGCTTCGCCAGCGGAGTCGGTTCGAGCGCCCGATCCAACGCGGTTCCGACCTGGTCGGTGTCGGCGCCATTCGCCAGTTTCACCAGCACACTGCCGTCGTGTTCGCTGTCCGGCATCGCGATCTTCGGCAGCTCACCCAGGTCGACGAGCGCGAGGCCGAGGTCGGCGCCCGGCGCGTCGACGCTGTCGTAAACGGCCACGACCCGCAGCGACGACCCGGAAGCCGTGCGCACGGTCGCGCCTGCCGAGAGCCCGGTCTCTTCGGACAGCTGCCGGCTCACGGCGAGCTCGCCGGGGCCGAGCCGGTCGAGCGCGCCGGAGAGGACCACCGGTCGCAGCAGCGTGCCGAGCGCGTCACCGCGCACGGCGGTCATGCCGTAGCCACCGAGCGAGCCGAGGTCGCCCGTGAACTCGGTGACCGATGCCGTGGCCGCGACCCCCGGCACCGCCGCGAGCGTCGCAGGCAGGGTCGCCGGCAGTTCTTGCCCGTTGACCACCGAGGTCACCGTGAGCTCTGCTCGCAGCTGCTGCTCCACGCCTTGGCCGCGGCCGGCCTCGACGCCTGCGGTCACCGTGGTCACGAGCGCGACGACGGCCAGCCCGATGGTCAGCGCCGCGGCGGTCGCGGCCGTGCGACGCGGGTTGCGATCGGCGTTGAGCGCCGCGAGCTTCGCGGGCTCACCCAGCACCGGTGAGGTGACGGCGCCCAGCACCCGCACAGCGGGCCCGGCCAGCAGCGGCCCGACCGTGAGCAGTGCGCCGAGCAACGCGACCATCGCACCGACGGCCAGCACCGCGCCGTCCTGGGTCTCCGCCGCGAGCGCGGCCACCGCCGCCCCGACTCCGGCCACGAACAGCACGGCCGCGACGATCGCGCGGGGCCGTCCCGCGCGGGCCTGGCGTCCTTCGACCGGCTTTCGCAACGCCGCCACGGGCGCCACGCGCGTCGCGGCCCGCGCCGGGGGCACGGCTGCCAGCACCGTGACCAGCACGCCGACGACGAGCGCCAGCACCGCGGTCCGCGCGGTGAGCGGGACGTGGACCGGCGCTCCCGGCGAGCCGGTGATCACCTGCAATGCGGCGGCGACCCCGAGCCCGCCGAACAGTCCGACGACGGACGCCACCACCCCGACCACGGCCGCTTCGCCCAGCACCGCGCCGAAGACCTGCCGTTTCCCGGCGCCCACGCACCTCAGCAGCGCCAGCTCGTTCGCGCGCTGCGCGACCAGGATCGTGAACGAGTTGGCGATCACCATCGCGGCCACGATCATCGCCAGCACGGCGAACGCGGTGAAGAACTTGGTGAGTCCCGCCGAGTCGGGCGCGGTCGTGCTCAGAAGTTCGGCGGCGGCTTTGCTGCCGGCGGTCACAGAGATCCCGTGGCCACCGACCGCCCGGTCGAGGTCGGTGACGAGCTGCGGCGGGGCGACCCCCTGCGCCGCCCGGACCACGATCTCGTCGAACTCCGCGCCGGGTGCCACCTGGCGCAGCCCCTCGGGTGTGAGGACCAGGTCGTCGGCCCCGATCCCGGCGTCGGTCGGCCGGCTGAAGGTGCCGACGAGGGTGTAGGCGTGTTCTTTGCCCTGCTGGTCGAACAGCGTTGTCCGCTGCCCGAGCGAGAAGCCCTCGGCGGTGGTCTCCTCCATCGCGAGCTCGCCGGGCTGCTGTGGGAACCGGCCACCCGCCAGGTCGAACGGCCGCAACGCGGCGTCGGCGGGCAGCGCGGTGGCGGCCGCGTCGGTCGCGTGCCCGGAGGCGTCGCGGATCGGCGCGCTCACGGTGACGCGGCCCTCCGCCGCTGCGACGCCGGGCGCTGCGCGCACCTTCGCGAGCAGCGCGTCGTCCAAGGCCGCGCCGCGGGTCTGGCTGACGACGGCGTCGACCCCGCGCAACTGGACGGACACGGCGTCGCGGAGCCCGGCTCCGACGGCCCCGGAGAGGATGAACGAACCGGACACGAACGCCACGCCGAGGGCGATCGCGACGGCTGAGAGCAGCAGGCGCAGGGGCCGGGCCCGGACCCCCGCGGCGATGACGCGCAGCATCACACCCCCAGGCCGGTCAGGGCGGCCAGCACGGAGTCGGCCGTCGGACGGGGCACGTGGGCGGCGACGCGACCGTCGGCCAGCAGCACGCCGTGGTCGGTGTAGGAGGCGGCGACGGGATCGTGGGTCACCATCACCACCGTCTGGCCGAGCTCGCGCACCGACGCGCGAAGGAAGCCGAGCACCTCGGCACCGGAGCGCGAGTCGAGGTTGCCGGTGGGCTCGTCGGCGAACACGACCGTCGGCCGCCCGATCAGCGCCCGGGCGCATGCCACGCGCTGTTGCTGGCCGCCGGACAGTTCCCCAGGGTGGTGGCGCAGGCGTTGCCGCAGGCCGAGCGCGTCGACGACCACCCGCAACCACGCCGGGTCGGGCTTGCGGCCGGCCAGGCGCAGGCCGAGCAGGATGTTCTCCTCGGCCGTCATCGTCGGCAGCAGGTTGAACGACTGGAACACGAATCCGACGTGGTCGCGGCGCAGCCGGGTGAGCGCCGCGTCGGAGAGCCCGGTGAGTTCGGTCCGTCTGATCCGGACGCTGCCCGAGTCCACGGTGTCCAGTCCGGCGAGGCAGTGCATCAGCGTGGATTTGCCGGAGCCCGACGGCCCGAGCACGGCGGTGAACCGCCGTGCCGGGAAGTCGAGGGACACGTGGTCCAAGGCCCGCACCGCCGTGTCACCTCGCCCGTGGATCTTGACGACCTGCCGCACTCCCGCCGCCACGGGACTGTCCACTGTGTCTGGTTGCATCCGCTCTCTCCCCGACCTCGTCGCGCCGCGCTCGGCGCCTCGGCACGAGCTTGGCGAGGCCGTGCTGAAGCCTTCCTGAAGAACCCTGAAGATCGCTTCAGGTACCTGTGCGGGCTTCTGGGAAGATCGGGGCCATGAGGGTACTCGTGGTCGAGGACGAGAAGCGGCTGGCCGAGACGCTGCGGTGGGGGCTCGAGGCCGACGGGTACGCCGTGGACCTCGCCCACGACGGCGAGGCGGGGCTGGAACTGGGGCAACTGCACCCGTACCAGGTGATCGTGCTGGACATCATGCTGCCGAAGCTCAACGGCTACCGGGTCTGCGCCGCGCTGCGCGAGCGCGGGGTGACGACGCCGATCCTGATGCTGACGGCCAAGAACGGCGAGTACGACGAGGCGGAGGCCCTCGACACGGGCGCCGACGACTTCCTCAGCAAGCCGTTCTCCTACGTCGTGCTCACCGCCCGCCTGCGCGCGCTGGCCCGCCGCGGCCGGGCGGGCGCCGCGGCGACGCTGACGTTCGGCGACCTGGTGCTCGACCCCGCGAAACGCACTTGCCGGCGCGGCGGTACGCCGGTGGCGCTGACCACGAAGGAGTTCGCCGTGCTCGAATGCCTGCTGCGCCAAGAAGGGCACGTGGTGGCCAAGCACGAGATCCTCGAGCAGGTGTGGGACGTCGCGTACGAGGGCGATCCGAACATCGTGGAGGTCTACGTGAGCGCGCTGCGGCGCAAGCTGGACGCGCCGTTCGGGCGGCGCACGATCGCCACCGTGCGCGGCGTGGGCTACCGGCTGGTCGCCGACGCGCCCGGCGCGTCGCATGAGTAGGTGGTGGCCCGAGTCCGTGCGGCGGAGCACGGCGCTCGCGGCGGTGCTGCTCAGTGTGCTGGTCTTCGGGCTGGGCTGGTGGGGGATCCGGCAGTTCGTGGCGACGCAGCTGTCGCGCAACGCCGTGCAGGCGACCCGGGTGCAGCTCGAGCGGGTTGCCGACGGGTACCGCCTGGGTGTCCTCGACTCGGCGGTTCTCAACGGCGACGCGATGTTCGAGGTGGTCGCCGACGACGGCCGGGCCGTGGTCCACAGTGGCAACTTGACCCGGCTGGATCCCGCGTGGCAGCCGCTGCCGCCGGCCCCTCGCGACGCGCCGCACGACTGGACGACCACCACGACCGCCGCGCTGCACCCGGGAACCCACCCGCAGTGGCGCGAGTACCGCACCTACACCGTGGTGGGCACGGTCGTCGACGACGTGCCGGCCGCACTGGTGGAACCGCTCGGCCGCGAAGGCTCCACTGTGGACACCGGATTGTCACGGGCCGCCTCGAGCACGCACTACCGGTTGACGCTTTACCTGTTCGTGCTCCCGTGGGACACGCTCACCACACTGACGCTGTTGGGCAAAACCCTCGAGGTGTTCGTGCCGCTGGCGGTGCTCCTCACGGCGCTCGTCGCGTGGTTCGCCGCCGGTCGTGCGCTGCGGCCCGTGGAGGCGATCCGCGGCGAACTCGCCGAAGTGAGTGGCAGCCAGCTCGGCCGCCGCGTGCCGGTGCCGCGCTCGCGTGACGAGATCGCGCGCCTGGCGCACACGACCAACGCCACGCTCGACCGCCTGCAGCAGGCCCACGAACAGCAGGAACGATTCGTCGCCGACGCGAGCCACGAGCTGCGCAGCCCCCTGGCGAATCTGCGGACCGGCCTGGAGGTCGCCCTGGCGCACCCGGAGCGCGCCGACTGGCCCGCCGTCGCCGAACGCTCGCTGCTCGACGTCCGGCGCCTGCACCGCATCACGGCCGACCTTCTACAGCTCGCCATCGACCCCGGTCGCGTCGAGCCGGTGGAGGTCGACCTGGCGGACGTGGTGCGTGAGCAGGTCGCCGAACGCTCGGCCGCGCCCGGCAGTCCGACCGTTCGATCCTTTGTGGACGGACCCGCGCGAGTGCTCGGTGAACCCGTGCAACTCGAACGCCTGCTGCGCAACCTCCTCGACAACGCGGTGCGCCACGCGACCTCCGCCGTGACCGTCACTGCGGGTCGCGACGACACCTCCGTAGTGCTGGAAGTCCTCGACGACGGTCCCGGCATCCCGCCGGCGGATCGTGAACGCGTCTTCGACCGCTTCGCCCGCCTCGACGACGCGCGCGCCCGCGACGCCGGTGGCTCCGGCCTGGGCCTCACGCTGGCACGGGCGATCGCCCGCCGCCACGGCGGTTCCCTCGTGGTGGCGGACTCGTTTTCCGGCGCCCGGCTGGTCGCGCAACTGCCGGCCGCGGACTGACGAGGTCGCTACGTCGTTGTCGGAGTGCTCGGCGTGCTCGTGCCTCCGCACGCCGAGACGACGGCGCCGACGGCCGTGGCGACCTGCGTCGCGGCCGTGCGCAGCGCGGTGACGTCGAGCGGCTGGGTCGTCAGCACGGTCTGCAACTGCTGAAGCGCCGCTCCGGCGTTGTCGAGGTCGGCCTTCGCTTCCGGGCCGAGTACGTCTCGGGCCGCGTCGAGGGACGACCGCAGGTCACGCGCCGCCGTGGTCACCTCGTCGCGGCTCGCCTGGCCGGTGACGAGCGAGGCCGTCTTGGTCGCGAGGTTCTGGGCCGCCGTGGCGACGGCGGCGCACTCGGTGCGCGAGTCACGCGAGGTCGGCGCGGGCGAGGCCGGAGTGGACGCCGGGCTGGACGGCGCCGGCGTCGGTCCACTTTGGTTTCCCGCGCACGCGGTGGTGACCGCGAGCGCGCCGAGCAGCGCCGCGACGGCCGCGACGGCCCGCCGCGCCCTGGGGTGGCGTCCGGCGCCGGTTTCCTTGGCCACGTCCGCCTCCTCGTCTGCGCGCCGACGGTGGTCTGCCCGCCATCGTCTCCGCGCGGGCCGCGCGCCCGCCTCGCCCGGTCCGGGTGAGCTGCACGGCCCTTGACGTCCTCGGCGCCCGCAATTTACTGTCCTATCACTAAATGATTTGTGACTATCGCACAGTGATAACATGGCAGTGATGACGGTGGAGGTGGCGTGATGACGCGCTCAGACGGCGCGGGGCTGCCCGCCACGGCGCGGGCGAGCGTGGCGCTGCCGGACGCGACGGGGGAGGTCCGCTCGTTCGACCTCGTGCCGGCCGGGCTCGGCGAAGGCTGGCTGCAGGTCATCGCGTCGGGGATCTGCGGCACCGACGTGGGGTTGTTCGGCCGGGGTGTCGCGGAGCCGACGGTGCTGGGACACCACGTCGTCGGCCGCGTGGCCGCGCTCGGTGCCGAGGCGGCGCGGCGACGTGACCTGGCCCTCGGCGATCGCGTGGTGCTGGAGGAGTACCTGCCGTGCGGCCGGTGCCCGACGTGCGCGACCGGGCCCTACCGGCTGTGCCCGGAGACCGACCTGTGGCGCGGCGGCCGGCGCGTGGGCCTGCTCCCGGCGGCCGAACGCCCCGGCCTCACCGGCGGCAATGCCGAGTTCACGTTCCTCCCGGCCAACGCGGTGACCCACCGCGTGCCGTCCGGGCTGAGCGACGACCTCGCGGCCTGGGTGCTCCCCTACGCCAACGCGATCGACTGGGTGACCGGCGCCGGAGCGCTGCGCGGTGGGGAAACCGTCGTGGTCCTCGGGCCGGGTTACCACGGGCTCGCGGTCGCCGCGGCGGCGCGGCGCGCGGGTGCCGGCCGGGTGTTCGTCACGGGCCTGGCCCGCGACACGCAACGGCTGGAGATGGCCGAGGCGCTGGGAGCGCATCCGGTGGTCGTGGCGGAAGAGACCGTCCGGTTCGGACACCTCCCGGAAGGCGTGGCGGACGTCGTCGTCGACACCGTGGGCAGCGACCCGTCCGTACTCGACCCCGCCGTCGCCCTGCTCGGCCACGGCGGGCGCCTCGTGCTGACGTCCCCGAAGAACCCGGCGCCCATCACCCTTGACTCGGCTTCGCTGTTCCGGCAAGGACTTCACGTCGCCGCCGTGCGCGGCCGCTCGCCGGAAGCCATCGCCGACGCCCTCACCTCGCTCACCGCCGGCGACTCCGGCCTCGACGCCGTGCCGACCGTGGAGGTCGACCTAGACGGCACTGCCGAGATGCTCACGCGCCTGGCCGCCGGCACCGGGCCCGAGTCGCCCCACGTCGTCGTCCGGCCCGCCGCCTGACCCGAACCGCACCCACCACGAGAAGGAGTCTGTGTTGCTGACACGCGAGCAGAACGAGCGGCTCGTCCGCACGAACAAGGGCACCGAGATGGGGACCTTGCTGCGCCGCTACTGGATCCCGGCCCTGCTGGCCGAGGAGATCCCGGAGCCGGACTGCCCGCCGGTGCGCGTGCAGCTGCTGGGGGAGCGGCTCATCGCGTTCCGCGACACCGCGGGCCGGATCGGGCTCATCGACGAGTTCTGCAGCCACCGCACCGCGTCGCTCTTCTTCGGCCGCAACGAGGAATGCGGGCTGCGCTGCGCCTACCACGGCTGGAAGTACGACGTGGACGGCAACTGCGTCGACATGCCCTCGGAGCCGCCGGAGAGCCGCTTCCGCGAGAAGATCAAGCAGACCGCCTACCCCTGCGTCGAACGCGGTGGCGTGATCTGGACGTACCTCGGCCCGCCCGAGCTCAAGCCGGACCTGCCCGAGCTGGAGTGGGCCACGCTGGCCGACTCGCAGGTGTTCGTGTCGAAACGCTTGCAGGAGACCAACTTCATGCAGGCGATGGAGGGTGGCATCGACTCCAGCCACGTCTCCTTCGCGCACCGGTTCAACATGGACGACGACCCGATGCACGCCGGGACCGCCGGGCTGGAGTACCTCAAAGCCGACACCCGCCCCAAGTTCGAGGTCATCGAGTCCGACGGCGGCCTGCTGATCGGCGCGCGGCGCAACGCCGGCGACGAGGAGTACTACTGGCGCGTCACGCAGTGGATCATGCCGTGGTACACGATCATCCCGCCGTTCGGCACGCACAACCCGCTGGGCGCGCACGCCTGGGTGCCGATCGACGACGAGACCTGCTGGGCGTGGAGCATCAACTACCACCCGACGCGCGACCTACGCGAGGACGAGGTGGCCTCGATGCGCCGTGGTGAGGGCATCCACGCCAAGTACCTGCCCGGCACGTACCGGACGCTGGCCAACAAGGACAACGACTACCTCATCGACCGCGAAGCGCAGCGGCGCAAGCGCACGTTCAGCGGCGTCGAAGGCATCGCGGCGCAGGACTTCTCGCTGCAGGAGAGCATGGGCCCGATCGTCGACCGCACCAGGGAACGGCTCGGCACCAGCGACGCCGCGATCATCCTCGCCCGCCGCAGGCTGCTCGCCGCCGCCGAAGAAGCCGGCGAGAACGGCGACCCGCTGCCCGGCGACCGGGCCGAGCACCACCGTGTCCGTTCGGCTTCGGTGCTGCTGCCGAAATCGGTGCCGTTCAACGAGGGCGCGCAGGAAGCGCTCGTCGTGCAGCCCGGCGAAGAGTTCGTGTCCATCTGACCCCGCACCCCGGAAGGAGGGACGCGGCCATGGCCGAACCCTCGTGGCCCCGCCGGTCCTACGAAGCCGGCGTGCTGCTGATCCCGCTCGACGCCGACGCCCGCGCGTGGGCCGAGAGCCGCGTCGCAACCGGATTGGCCGGCATCACCGTCGCCGACGAACCGCCGCACTCCCAACAGCGCTTCGAACCCGAGCCGCTGTCCGCGACGGGCGCGGGCCGGGCCGTGAGCAGCCCCGTCGAGCAGGCGGTGCACGAAGCCGACGTCGTCGTGCTGCTGGCCCTCGACCTGCCGAAGGTCGATCGCGCCGCCGTCGGGGAGATCGGCGACGCGGCGCGGCCGGCCGGGAAGCTGCTCGGCGCGGTGCTCGTCAGTCCCGGGGCGCGGTGGGAGGATCCCGCCGCGCACCTCGCCGTCGCCGCGATCCGGGAGTCGGCCGACAACGTGGTGATCCTCAAGGACGACGCCTTCGTGACCGCTTTCCTGCAAGTACTGCGTGGTGGTGCGCGCGACGACGAGCTCGCCGGGGGTGCCGCGCGATGACGGAGGAGACGACCCGCGCCGTGCGGGTGGTGCAGGCGCGCTGGGAAGCCGAGGGCGTGGTGTCGCTGCGGCTGCGAGCCGCCGACGACCGGCCGTTGCCGTCGTGGACGCCCGGCGCGCACCTGGACGTTGTGCTGCCTTCGGGGCTCGTGCGGCAGTACTCCCTCTGCGGGGAACCGGGTTCGGCCGACTACACCGTCGCCGTGCTGCGCGAAGCGGCCGGGCGTGGCGGATCGGCCGAGATTCACGACACGGCCCGGCTCGGGCGGGAGCTGCGGATCCGCGGGCCGCGCAACCGCTTCGAGCTCGAACCCGCCGGTCACTACGTCTTCGTCGCCGGCGGCATCGGCATCACCCCGCTGCTGGCGATGATCCGCCAGGCCGCGGACCACGGCGTGCCCTGGCAGCTGCACTACGGCGGGCGGCGGCGCGACACGCTGGCGTTCACGCGCGAGCTGACCGAGCTCGCGCAGCGCGGCAACGGTGAGATCCACCTGCGCAGCGACGACGTCGAAGGGCCGCTTCCCCTGCCGGACATCGTCCGCGCAGCCCCCACCGGGGCGATGCTGTACGCGTGCGGACCCGGCGGGCTGCTCACGGCACTGGCCGAGACCGTCGAGCGGGAGAACCCCGCTCTGCCGGTGCGGTTCGAGCGGTTCACCGGCGAACCCGCCGAGCCGATCAGCGACACCGCGCAGGAGTCCTTCGAGGTTGAGCTGGCGCGGACCGGCGAGACCATCACCGTCCGATCCGGACAGTCCATTCTCGACGCGGTGCGCGGCCAACGCCCGGACATCCTGTCCTCCTGCGAGGAAGGGTTCTGCGGCACCTGCGAGACCAAGGTGCTGGCGGGGGAGCCCGTGCACCGCGACACGCTCCTCAGCGCCAAGGAACGCGCGAAGAACACCACGATGATGATCTGCGTCGGCGGCTGCGCGTCCGCCCGGCTCGTGCTCGACCTCTAGCGGAGACCGGCTTTCCCGGCCGGTCCCGCCTCTCCCCGGCGGCGCGGGTGTCCCCGTCCGCGCCGCCCGGCACCCCATCACGGAGGCTCAACGATGAGCGTTGCCCCGGCGGCCCCGGTCGCCCTGTCCAAGTACCGCTGGCTCGTGCTGTTCGCGTGCTGGTTCTCCTTCACCCTCACCTCCATCGACCGCTCGACGTGGGGCCCGGCCGCGGTCTTCGTCGGGCAGGGCCTCGGCGTGCCGCTCGCGAGCCTCGGCGCGTTCGCCACCGCGTACTACGTCGGTTACGTCGTGTCCAACGCCGTCGGCGGGGTGCTGTCCGACGCGATCGGCAGCCGGCGCACGCTCACCGTGTCGCTGTTCGGCGCCGGGGTGCTGATGATGGTCTTCGGCTCCACGACGTCGGCGGTGCTCGGCATCACCGTGCAGGCACTGGTCGGGCTGTTCGCCGGCGCCGACTACGCCGCCGGCATCCGCCTGGTCACCACGTGGTTCCGGCCGAACGAGCTCGGCCTGGTGATCGGCGTCTTCCTCACCGCGACGTCCATCGGCCTCGGCATCGCCAACGCGATCGTGCCGAGCCTGATCGCGTGGCACGGCTGGGAGACGAGCTACCACCTCTTCGGCGGGATCTCGATCGCGTTCTCGGTGGTGCTGTACTTCGTGCTCAAACCCGGCCCGCTCGGCACACCGCCGGTCAGCCGGAGCACCTCGGCGCGCCGCCGGTTCCTGCCCGACTTCTCGCTCGTGCTGCGCAACCGCAACCTGCTGTTCGTGAGCCTCGCCGGGTTCTGCGCCTTCTGGGGCGTCTACGGGTTCGTCACGTGGGCCAACGCGCTCATGATCAAGGGCCACCACATCTCGCCGGGCACGGCGGGGCTGGTCGTGGTGATCTTCTCGGTCATGGCCGCGATCGCCAAGCCGTTGCTGGGGTTCCTCGCCGACCGGTTCTTCCCGCACAAGCGCAAGCTGCCGATCATCGCGCTGTCGGGCATCTTCGGCGTGCTGCTGATCGTGTTCGGCACTCTCGGCGCGACGTCGACGTTCTTCTGGATGGGCGCGATCCTGGGCCTGTTCGCCTACGCGGCGATCACCTTGCTCGTCGCGTTCGTGCCTACGCTGGTCCCGGCCACCGTCACGGGGACCGCGGCCGGCACGACCAACGCCCTGTGGCAGCTGGGCACCACCATCGTTCCCGTGGTGGTCGGCGCGGTGTTCGCCGGCACCGGGTCGTTCCTCGCGGCGTTCGCGACGCTGGGCGCGGGGCCGCTGCTGGCGATGGTCCTGATGCTCGGGGTGCGCGAAAGCCGTGGCGAGCCCGAGCCGGCGGGGGCGCCGGCCCAGGTCAGCGCGGGTCGAGCGCGTGGCTGAGGTTCGCCGCCGCCTCGCGCACGCGGTCGATCACGAGGGCCCGGCGTTCGTCGTCCATCCGGAACGCCGGGCAGGGTGCGGAGATCGCGGCCACGACCTGGCCGCCCTCGTGCACCGCGGCCGAAACGGCCCACACGCCCTGGTCGATCTCCTCGTTGCTGATCGCCCAGCCGCGTTCGACGTCGTGCTCCACCTCGCGCAGGAACTCGTCGCGACCGCGGGCCGGAGGCTGGGCGCCCGACTCGAGCGCGGCGTCGACGTAGACCGCCCGCTCGGCGGGGGTCCTGGCGCCCAGCAGCAGGCGCACGCTCGCGCCCCGCAGCAGCGGCAGCGGCTGACCCGGCTCGAACGACAGCCGGAACCGGCTCGGCGTCTCGATCCGGTGGAAGCACACGGGCTGCCCGGCGACCATCCGCATGAGCAGCACGGCTTCGCTGATCTGCTCGGCCAGCCGGCGCATGTGCGGCTCGGCCAAGTCCACGATGGGCGTGGCCTGCCGGGCGGCCCGCCCCAGGGCCGCGACCCGCATCGACAGGTGGTACCGGCCGCGGTTGCCTTCTTCGATGAGGCCCATTTCCCGCAGCATGGCGACGTAGCGGTGCGCCGAGGGCACGGGGACGTCGACCTTCTCGGCGAGGTCCTTCACCGACGCCGTCGGGTGCTGCTCGGTGAACGCGAACAGCATCTCCAAAGCCCGCCGTGCGCTGTCCGCTCCGGTTTTCGCGCCTGCCACCCGAGTGTCCTCACCTGCCGTCGGGAGTCCCGCCGAAGCTGACGCATTGGCTGGGACCTTGGTGGAAGCCTATCATCACATGATTGCGAATTATCACAGGTTGATACAGGAGGGCATGGTGTCCCACCCCGACGACGCGGTGAAGCGCTCGGTCTCGGCACGGATCTTCGCACTGCTGGACGTGGTCGCCGAAGCAGCCACGCCGCCGACGTTGAGCGCGATCGCCCGCGAGGCGAGCCTGCCGGTGTCGACCGTGCACCGGCTGCTCGGTGACCTCCTGCGCTCGGGCGCGCTCGTCCGCACAGCCGACGGCGGGTACCAGCTCGGGGAGCGCATCTGGCGCCTGGGTGTCGCGGCGCCGTGGGAACGCGAGTTCCGCGCGGCGGCCGCGGCCCACACCCACGCGCTCGCGCGGCGCACCGGCTCGGCGGTCGCCTTGAGCGCTCTGGACGGTACCCGCCTGTTCTGCCTCGACACCGTCGCCGGCCACGGAGAGACGGTCGTGCTGAGCCGGTCGGGCGACCCATTGCCGTTGTCGGCCACCAGCGCGGGGAAGATCCTGCTCGCCGGTGCGGCGAAGGACCGCGCGCCGGCCGTCCTGAGTGGACGGCTGCCGCGGTTCACGCCCTTCACCCCCGTCGCGCCCGGGCTGGTCCGGTCGCAGCTGGCCCGCGCGGCGCGGGTGGGGTACGCCACCGCGCACGCCGAGTACGTCGTCGGGTAGTCGTCCGTGTCGGTCGGGGTCGAGACCGGCCCGGACCGTGTCCCGCTGGCCCTCACCCTGCTGGCGCCGGCGTCGTTCCCGGATCTGGCCACGCTGGCCCGGCCGCTGCGGGACGCGGCGGCGGCGATCTCCGCCGCCCTCAGCTCACCGGCGCGGTCATCCCGGTCCGCGGCGCCGTGGCGAGCAGCAGTTCGGTGAGCTCCGATATCCGCGAGAAGAACGGCGAGTGGTCGGTGTCGAGCGAGACCACGTCCGTGATCCCGGCGGCGGTGTGCATCGCCCGCTGAGAGGCGATCGGAAGCGCCTTGTCCCGCAACGTCTCCACATAGGTCCGGGCCACCCCGTCCAGCGCGCCGTCCGGCAGCGACACCGGGTGTGTGCCGAACGCGAGGCTCTCCGGGACCAGCCGCGCGACCGCCCCGCGGGCGATCTCCGGATCGCACGCCTCGAAGAACGCCTCCACCTCGTGGGGCGCCGGCGGATACGTCAGCCCCGCGACGACGTCGATCTTCTTGTGCTGCGCGACGACCGACACACGGAACTGCTCGGTGGACGCGAGGTCGCGGAAGCTCTGCCCGTGGCCCGGCACGAACGCGCCCACGTATACGAGCCGCGCGATCCGCTCCGGTACCCGGGCGGCGACCTGGGTGGCCGTGATGCCACCCAGGCTGTGGGCCACGAGCACGACCTGCCCGGACGCCGCCTCGACAGACGCGCGCACCGTGGCGACTGCGTGCTCCAGCGTCGCGGCGCCGGCTTCGGCCGGGTCGGTGCGACCGGGCAGGTCCACCGCGTCGACGTGGTGCCCGCGTGAGCACAGATCCGCCGCGACCGCGTCCCAGCACCACCCTCCGTGCCACGCCCCGTGCACCAGGACGAACCGCGTTCCGGCCACTGCTCCTCCTTGAACGCCCCGTGGAAACCAGGTGTCCCAGGAAACCCCGGGCGAGCGTGCGCGCCAAGCATTTCTTCCCGCTTGGCGGAAATACCGGTCGCGGGGTCAACGGAAGGTCGGCGACGCGGTTCGCTCGGGTGGCTGGGGGAGTGCGAGTAGCTGATCGCCCCCTGCGTCGCGCCCGCGACTCGAAGTACATCAAGGCTTGCGGCTGCGGCCATTCGGCTAACCGCGCCGTCACTGTCCGGCAGCGTCCACATCGGAATATCGAACGGGTGCCGTGAGTCATCGGCGACGCCGCGCCCGAACGCGAAGACGAACTCGCCGAAATGCGGCATTCACGGCGGCCGAATGGGCGCGTTTTGCGAATGAAGTGGCGTGTTTCACAGTCGTACCAGTCCTGCGTGATCCGTGAACCGGCGCTCGAGCGGGCAGGTGAGCCGACGGCAAATACGGAGCCGGTGGCCACGATTCCCCAGCTGTGTCGTGGCTGTGCGCGCGCAAGGCCGCGTCGGTGATCGGTGCGGAAGACCGGCGCCGCCTTCAGAAGCTCGCCAAGGCGATGCGCGCGGCGGTGAAGGCCGGCGACATCGCCGCCTACAACGACGTCAGCCAGGAATCGCACCACGTGATCCGCGAGCTGGGCGACCAGCGGACGGCCGTCGAGGTGCTGGAACGGCTGCGCTACCCCAGCGTGCGGTACCAGTTCCAGGTGTCGTTGCTGCCGGGACGGATCGAGGAAGGGCTCGCCGAGCACGTCAGCGTCATCGAGGCGGTCGCGTCGGGGGACGGGGACCGGGCCGAGGCCGCGATGCGAGCTCACTTGTCGAGCCTGGTCGGGTCCTTGCAGAAGCTCAGCGAGCTGGGCGGCCTGCCCAGGACGACGCTCGGTCGCACGCCGGCTTCATGACGCGTGCGGCCGGGCCGCGTGGAGATTCGTTTCGACGAGGTGATCGGCTTGGGTGAGCACGGAGCGGGGAGCGAAAGCGTGTCGGCTGCTCGGACACGGGAACTGCCGGGGCCGGTCGCCGGGCCGGTGCTGTCGCGTGCGGGCTGACATGGTGGGCACCGAAGGCGCGACGGGGCCGTCCGCGGAAGAACGAGAACAGCCGCTCGGGTCTACGGCGGCCCCTGCGATCAGCGACGCCATCCGCGACACGATCCTCCGGGGCGAGTTCGTGCCGAACCAGCGGCTGGTCGAAAGTGACCTGGCCGACCAGTTCGGCGCGAGCCGCAGCGCCGTCCGGTTCGCGTTGCTGGAGCTGATGAACGAAGGGCTGATCGAGCGGGTCCGGAATCGGGGAGCCCGCGTCCGCGCGGTGTCGCTGGACGAGGCCGTCGAGATCTGCGACGTCCGCCTGATGCTCGAACCGTTGTGCGCCTCACTCGCCGCGATGCGGGCCGACGCGTCCGAGCGTCGGGCCCTGCACGCCCTCGGGGCCGCCATGCGAGCCGCCGTCGACGACGCGGATCTGGCTGGGCAGTCCGAACTCAACCACCGGCTGCACACACTCGTGCGCAAGCTCAGCGCCCACCACACTGCGACGGCCATCCTGGAACGCCTGCGGGCGCAGTCCGTGCTGCACCGCTTCCGCCTCACCACACGGCCCGGCCGAGCTCGCGAATCCCTCACCGAGCACCTCTCCATCATCTCCGCGATCTGCGACGGAGACGCGGACCGAGCAGCCGACGCGACGCGCCGGCACCTGCGCGCAGTTCTCGATGCTTTGCAACAGACCGGCGCCACGCCGTAGACGTCGACTTGATCGACTCGATGAGGGCCGAAATCCGGTACGTGCGCGAGCACGGCGGCGGGGCGATCGTCAACACGTCGTGGAGCCTCGTCGGCTCGGGTGAGGTGAGCTCCAGGCACCCGTCCGCGGGCGGTTTCGGTCCGCGGCGAGGTGTCCACTGTCCGTAATACCCGCAGCCCAGGCGGCCGGATCCGACCTCGGCAGACCGATGTGCCGACCCTTGTGCGGCCCGGGACACTGGTCTAATCTCTCGGGATGCAGTCTTCAGACCACTCCGAGCGGGCCTCGCTGCCGCAGCGGCGGTACTTGCGCGTGGCTCAGGCGCTTCTGAGTGAGATCCAGCAGGGGGGTTGGACTGCTGGGGCTCGACTGCCCTCGGACCGCGATCTCTCCGCCAAGTTCGAGGTGTCGAGGGCGAGTGTGCGCGAGGCACTGTTCGCGCTGGAATTGAGCGGTGCCATCGTGGTGCGGCACGGCGACGGTACCTACGTGGCCGACCTGAGCCGGGGGCTGTTCAAGGGCTCCGGACGTGAAATCGGCTCAACGCCCGAGCACGTCATCGCCGCGCGGCTGGTGGTCGAGCCACCGCTTTCCCGCCTTCTTGCGGCAAGTCCCGGTGATCTTGACCTGGACAAGGTGCAACACGAGCTCAACCTGGCGGCCGGCTTGATCGACGAGCCGGCGCAGCTTCCCGACTTCGTCAACCACTCGATGGCGTTCCACGCCGACTTGGCCGCAATGTGCCCGAATCACATTCTCAGCCACTTCGCGTTGGAACTGGTCGAGATCGATCGGCAGCCCCTGTGGGTCTTGATCAACCAGATCGTGCTGCAGGACCGCGAAAATCGCCTCAAGTTGATCAACGATCACCAGCGCATCCTCGACGCGATTCGTAGTGATGGCCCGCGCGACGCGGAGGACGCCATGAGGGATCACTTGCGGCTGAACAAGGAACAGCTCTTCCCCGGACAGGCGGGTGTCGAGTGGCCAGGTCTCTGACCGCATCCCAGAAGAGGAATCATGACTGACAGTGTCACGGGAAAGTACGTCCAGGTCACCTACGATCCCGCGAATCCACCGGCTGACGGCCTGTTGCTGAGTGCGGCCGACGTCCCCGAGATCCAGAACTGCCTCGGTGTGGTGACGATCCCACCAGGATCGCCCAAGACCGACACGATCGCGCACGCCACTTCCGAGGTCATGTACGTTGCCCAAGGGGCTGGTCGGCTGCACACCGACCAAGGCGTTCTGGATTTCGAGCGAGGCCAGGCGATTTTCATCCCGGCGGCTTCGTGGCACGCGCTGGAAAACACCGGAGGCGAGGACCTCGTTTCCGTGTTCTCCTTCCCCTCTCCTTCGCGGCCGTCAACGCGCGCCCAAAGGGTGTCTTGAGGACCCGACAGGCAATACTCGAACGTAGGAAGTAGAATCATGGCATTCGATGCGAAAGCCGCCATGAGCAAAAAACCCAGGTCACTCGGTGAAATCATCGATGGCATGGGGCTCACCCGAACCCACTATCTGGCACTTGCTCTTGTGGTGCTGGGCGGCCTCTTCGAGGTTTTCGAGCAGCTCATTCTCTCGGCGCTCGGCCCCTCTCTGCAAAAAGATCTCGGCATCGATGCCTCCGCCTTGGCACTTCTCTCCACGGTAAGTCTCATCGCCATTGTCATCGGCGGCATCGTGGGTGGTGTAATCGCGGACGTGCTGGGCCGCAGGAGCCTGCTGGCCGTCAGCCTGGGAATCTACTGCCTGGGCTCGGTGCTGTCGGCCATGGCGCCCAACTCGACCGTTCTCGGTGTCACCCGGGTCGTGACCGGCCTGGGGGTCGGCGGTGAGATCGCGGTCGGGCTCACCTACCTGTCCGAGCTGACACCGACCAGGGTCCGGGGCGTATTCGTTTCCCTGTTCAACACGATCTCCGCGGGCGTCGGCTTGTTTCTCGCCTACGCCTACACGTTGCTCGTGATCGGCCCGTTCGCCTCGGCGGTCGGCGCCGGTGACAACGACTGGCGGTGGGCCTTCGGCTTGCTGGGGCTTCCCGCTGTCTTGATCTTCTTCTTCAGGCGGTATCTGCCCGAGACGCCGGCCTATCTCTTGAGCCGGGGCAAGATCTCGGAGGCGAACGAGGCTCTCACCCGCCTGGCGACCGGCAGGCTGCGCCTGCGAAGCGGTGAAATCCACCCCTATGTCGACAGTCAGACCGCTGCCGTCTCGGAGAGCGCACAGGGCGACGGGCCCGCGTCCCAGGCGTTGAAGAGTGTCCTCGCCAAGCCACTTCGCCGGCGCACGATCGCCTTGGGGATCGCGGCGTTCCTCGCGTGGGGCGCGCAGTTCAGTGTGGTGCTGCTGATGCCGATCATGCTGGTCAACCGGGGTTATTCGGTGCAGGGCAGCGTGACGTTCACCATGCTGCAGAACCTGGGCGGCCTCATCGGCTGCGCGATCGCCTCGTACGGCGGATTCGCCATTTCGCGCCGGACCGTGGTCTGTGTGGGTGCGGTGTGCAGCGCCGTTGCCGTGCTGGCCTTCGCCATCTTCGCCCAAGGCGATGCGCTCATCCTGACGCTGGGGTTTGTGTTCCAGATCTTCGTGCTCCTCGTCAACACCACCATCTGGACTTGGGCGCCGGAGCTCTTTCCGACCCGGGTTCGCAGTTTCGGAACGGCTGTCGTCGTCAACACCGGTTTTGTCGGCGGTGCGGTTCTTCCGTTGATCGCCAGCTCCCTTCTGCAGGGTGTCGGCCAGTTCTGGGTGTTCGCCATCGTGGCCGTGATGTATTTGGGGTTGGGGCTGGCGGCGCTGTTCGTTCCGGAAACCCATCGGGTTCCCCTCGAGGTACTTCACGGCTCCGGGCAGTGATTTCGTGAGTGAGGATATGAGGTCGATGCAAGAAATTTCGAGCAATCTGAGCCGGAACCTGGTCGGTTATGGCAAGGATGTTCCGGTCGTCCGGTGGCCCGACGCCGCCAATGTGGCCGTCAATCTCGTGGTGAACTACGAGGAGGGCTCTGAGTACTCCCACGAGATGGGAGATGGCGAGAACGACAGTCTCGCCGAAGTGGAGTACGCCTTTCCCGCTCATCTGCGGGATCTGGCCAAGGAATCGATGTACGAGTACGGCAGCCGGGTCGGCGTGTGGCGATTGCTTCGCCTCTTCGACGAGTACGACATCAAGGCCACCTTTTTCGGCTGCGCTGTGGCCTTCGAGCGCAATCCGGAGGTCGCCTCGGCGGCCCGGGAAGCCGGGCACGACCTGCTCGGGCACGGGTGGCGCTGGGAAGAGCAATGGCGGTTGTCGCGCGAGGAAGAGGCGAACCGGATCAAGAAGGCTGTCGCGTCTTTCAAGGAGACGTGGGGGGAAGCGCCCAGCGGCTGGTACTGCCGCTACGGCCCTTCGATCAACACGCGGGAATTGGTCGTGGAGCACGGAGGATTCCTCTACGACTCGGACGCCTACAACGACGATCTGCCGTATTACGTCGACGTGAGCGGTGTCCGGCATCTCGTCGTCCCTTATTCGCTGACCTACAACGACATTCAGGGAACCCGCTCACCGAGCCTGTTTCTCGACTACCTGAAGCGTGGCTTCGACGAACTGTGGCTCGAAGGCTCGAGGGGCCGTCCCAAGATGATGTCCATCGGCCTTCATCCCCGGCTGGTGGGGCAGGCGGCACGGACGGGTGCGTTGCGGGAGTTCATCGAATATGCCCAGGCCAAGGGTGGAGTCTGGTTCGCGCGCCGCGCGGATATCGCCCGCTGGTGGAACGAGCACTCGGCGGAATTCGTCAAGGGGCAGGCCTAGGTACTGCCTGCTCTGAGATTGAGATCGGCTGACCGGTCCTGGGCATGGGACGGGTCTTTCGGTGGCAGGACGAGAAGCTCGGCCAACTCGTCCGTCGCGCCGAAATACCCGTCCCGGCATCACCGCCTACGGCGCCGGCGGTGAACGCGCCGGTCACCCCCGCCCGCCGCGATGCCGCTCCCAGCCGATGGCGGCGGCGGTGATCCCCGCGCTCACGATTTCCCAGGCGGCACCTCCCTTGAACGCCTTCGGGGCGCGACCGGTGGCGGAGAGCGTGAGCAACCCGCCGCCCATCAGGAGCCGGGCGCGCACGGTGAACGCGAGAAAGCCGGGCCAATTCCGGGTGGCACCCAGCAGGTACAACAGTCCTGTGTTGACGGCGGCCAATGAGCTGACCGTCAGCAGCGGCGCGGCGGTCTTCGCGCTGCCCTCGGTGCCGTCGAAGCTCATCAGGCTCACTTGGCGGGATGGGGCGAGGAGGCCGGCGACGCCCATCGTAAGGGCGAGCGCGCCGCTCGCGGCCACTGTCCACTGTGCACCGTTTCGGGGGCGTGCGGTCATCGACGGGGGCTCCGTTCGGTTCGGATGGTGACGACGATGCCGATCCAGTGCTTGTGCGGCGGCCGGAACCGGTCCGTCCACAGCACCAGCCGGGCGGCGAGGTACTTGCGGGTCATGAGCTTGCGGATGCGAGCGGTTTCGTCGCGGTCCGCCAGGCGAGTGGTTCCCTCGCCGCTCGACGCGTCGTCCGGGATGCGACCCTGACCGTCGGACGGGCTCAAGCGCACGCGGGCGTTGTTGCGGATCCTCTTGACTTTCCCGCTGCCCGGAGGGGTGAGCATGCACACCCGGCCTTGATCGTCGACGGCGACGCCGAGAACGGTCGGCACCGCACGGCCGTCCCTCCGGAAGGTGGTCAGGCTGACGTGGTGGCTCTTGCCGAGCTCGCCGAGCAAGCTCATGCCCGCATCGCCGCCACGTCGAACCCGGACCGGATCCGGCCGGCCGGACCTTCGTCCAGGGAGACGTTCACCGAGCTCCCAGCTCGCCGCCGTCAGTCCGCGCACCGACGCGCACGCGCAGGTGCTGATCGGGGCGGTGGTCGGGCCCGCAACCGCGCGGCTGCGGGAAGCGGGCGGCCTGTGCGGCGGCCCCCGGCCCTGTTCGGCCGACCGTGTCGAGCGTCGGAATCGGAGCGTCGGCCCGACGAAGAAGCCGTCGCCGGTGACCGGTTCAGGAGCCTGGGCCACGTGGCGGCCGTGGTGGGGTCATTGCCGCGCAGGTGATCACGAGTGCGGCGAGGATGAGCAGCGTGAGGAAGAGTTCGACCAGGGCGTTGACGAGCAGTTCGGTTGCCATGGCTCAGTCCCGTCGGTGGTCAGCGGGCTCGGGTGTGCGGCGTGGCAGGAAGCTGGTTGCGGTGACCGTGGCCAGGATGAGGACGATGACCGCCAGGGAGATCGGGGTGGGGATCTGCGGCACGGCGGGCCAGACGCCGTGTGCCCAGTGCAGCACGAGTTTGACCCCGATGAACGCGAGGATGACGGCCAGGCCGTGGTTGAGGTGGCGAAGTTTCGCCAACGCTGTGTGCAGCACGAAGTACAGGGCGCGCAGGCCGAGCAGGGCGAAGGCGTTGGTGGCGAACACCAGATAAGGGTCTTCGGTGATGCCGTAGACCGCGGGCACCGAGTCGATCGCGAACACGACGTCGGTGGTGAACACCGCCACCACCACGACCACCAGCGGAGTGAACACCCGCCGCCCGCGCCGGCGCACGGTCAACCGGGCTCCCTGGTAGTCGTCGGTGATCGGGATGAACCTGCGCAGCAGCCGCACCGATCGCATCCGTGAGGGGTCCGGCTCGGTATCGGCGTCCGTGAGCGCCTGGTGCAGGATCTTCACCGCCGAGGCGAAGAGGACCAGCCCGAACACGAGGAACGCCCAGGTTCCCGCCGCCAGCAGTGCGGCGCCGGCCGCGATGAACGCCCCCCGCAGCACGAGTGCGCCGACGATGCCGTAGAGCAATACCCGCTGCTGCAGCGCGGACGGGACCGCGAACGCGGCCAGCAGCAGCATGAACACGAACAGGTTGTCCACCGACAGGGATTTCTCGACGACGAAGCCGGTCAGGAACTCCACCGCCTGGCCGCTCCCGAACGCGACCCACAGCCAGGCCCCGAACACCACCGGCAGTGCCAGGTAGAACACCGACCAGCCGACAGCCTCTCGCATCGACACTTCGTGCGGACGCCGCGTCACCATGAAGTCGGCGACCAGCAGCAAAAGCAGGACCGCGATGCTGATCAGCCACAACCAGAGCGACCCCACCGACTCGGCCGGAGCCGCCGCAACAACTTCCGCGGGCACAGGTACCTCCTCGAACGAGCGCGCACGGGCGCGTGTTCGAGGTCTCCTTCACCCTGTGCCGCCGACACCCTGTGTCACCGACCTGGGCGGGCGCCCGAGGACATCACCGGGATGTCCGTATTGACCGGGTAGCCCCTGCGGAAGTACTCCCCTCGCGGTCAGTATGGCTTCCCTGTTCCGTAAAGTAAAGAATCATTAAAGGTCAAATGGAGTTGCTTGGTCGTCGCCTTGCTTCGATTCTGAGGCGCCGAAAGTGCGCTGCGTCGACCGGAGTGGTTCCTCGACGAACGTGGCGGCGATCCCGCTTCCGCACCAGGTTCGACGCGGTGGGTCAGCCCGCAACGCCGAACCGCCTCGGCGCCGAGCACTGAGCGCCAGCATCCGCGGAACTGTTCAGCCCTTGCTGATGTATCAGTGATCGCTGTACTGTTCGGCACATGCTGACGTGCGAGACGCGGGGTGCGGCGCTGGCCCGGCTGGGCAAGGCGCTGGCCGACCCGACGCGGTGCCGGATCCTGGTGACGCTGCTGGACGGGGTTCGGTATCCCGGGCAGCTGGCCGAGCAGCTGGGCCTGAGCCGTTCGAACGTGTCGAACCATCTCGCGTGTCTGCGCGGCTGTGGCCTCGTGGTCGCGACGTACGAGGGGCGCCAGGTGCGGTACGAGCTGGCGGACGCGCACCTGGCGAAGGCGTTGAGCGAGCTGGTGCACGTGGTGCTGGCGGTGGACACCGACGAGGCTTGCCTGAACGAGGTCGCGCCCACGGCGTCGTCGGCGAGCGTGGAGGCGGCCCGATGAGCGACGCCCGCGAGCGCCTTAACCTGCCGCCGGCCACGCCCGAAACGGACGGCTGCGCGGACGGCTGCTGCGCGGCGGCACCCAGGCCGACGACCGCGGTTCCCGCCGAACGCCGCGCTGTGCTGTCCCGCCGGGTGCGGCTGCTGGTCGCTGCCACTATCTCCTATAACGTCGTCGAGGCCGTGGTGGCGATCTCCGCGGGGTCGCTCGCGTCGTCGACGGCCCTGATCGGGTTCGGACTGGACTCGGTCATCGAGGTCGCCTCTGCCGCGGCGGTGGCGTGGCAGTTCTCCGGCCGCGATCCGGAAGCCCGCGAGCGCACCGCCTTGAAGGTGATCGCGCTGTCGTTCTTCGCGCTGGCCGCCTACGTGAGCGTCGAGTCGATCCGCGGCCTGGTCGGCGCGGAGCCGGCGGAGCACTCGACCGTGGGCATCGTGCTGGCGGCGGTGTCGCTGCTGGTGATGCCGTTCCTGTCCTACGCCCAGCGCCGCGCCGGCCGCGAACTCGGTTCCGCCAGCGCCGTCGCCGACTCCAAACAGACCCTGTTGTGCACCTACCTGTCCGGCGTCCTGCTGGTCGGGCTGCTGCTCAACTCGTTGTTCGGCTGGTCTTGGGCCGATCCTGCCGTCGCCCTCATCATCGCCGCGGTCGCGGTCAAGGAAGGCCGCGAAGCCTGGCGCGGCGAACACTGCTGCTGAACCCGGACCCGGCCCGCCGGCCGGTGAGCGCCGGGCGTGCTCAGTGTCAGAGCCGTGTCAGCCGGATGTCAGTCCCGTGCGGGATCGTGGCCGCTACCGCCACGAAATCCGTATCCCACCGTGGATCTGAGAGAACGGACACCGGGATGACAGTCGATCAGGTGCACAGGCCCGCGATCCGCGTGCAGGGCCTGAAGAAGTCCTACAAGAGCCTGGAGGTGCTGCGCGGGGTCGACTTCGACGTGGCGCGCGGCAGCATCTTCGCCCTGCTCGGCTCCAACGGGGCGGGTAAGACCACGATCGTGAAGATCCTCTCCACGTTGCTCAAGGCCGACGCGGGGACCGCCGGAGTCAACGGCTTCGACGTCGCCACGCAGGCGGCGAACGTGCGGGACTCCATCAGCCTCACCGGGCAGTTCGCGGCCGTCGACGAAATCCTCAGCGGGCGCGAGAACCTCGTTCTGGTCGCCCGGTTGCGGCACCTCGAGAACCCGGGTGGGATCGCCGACGACCTGCTCCGGCGGTTTTCGCTGTCCGACGCGGCAGCGCGGAAGGTGTCGACGTATTCGGGTGGCATGCGCCGCCGTCTCGACATCGCGATGAGCCTCATCGGGAATCCGGAGGTCATCTTCCTCGACGAGCCGACGACCGGGCTCGACCCGCAGGCCCGCATCGAGGTGTGGCAGGCCATCAAGACGCTCGCCGAGCACGGGACGACCGTGCTGCTCACCACGCAGTACCTGCACGAAGCCGAACAACTCGCCGACCGGATCGCGATCCTGCACGAGGGCCGGATCATCGTGAACGGCACGCTCACCGAGCTGAAGCAGCTGCTCCCGCCCGCCAAGGTCGAATATGTCGAAAAGCAGCCGACCCTCGAAGACGTCTTCTTCGCGATAGTCGGTCACAACGGCTCCGCAGCCGACACGGCGCCGGCCCGGGCAAGTGAGGAACGACGGTGACCAAACACTTCTTCGGCGACACCACTGTCCTGTTGGGACGGTCGCTGCGCCACATCACGCGCAGCGTGGACACCATCATCACGACCACGATCATGCCGATCGCCTTCCTGCTGCTGTTCGTCTACGTGTTCGGCGGCGCAATCAAGGCCGGGTCGGGTTCGTACGTGGACTACCTGCTGCCCGGCATTCTGCTCATCACGATCGCGTCGGGCATTTCCTACACCGCGTTCCGGCTCTTCCTGGACATGAAGAGCGGCATCTTCGAACGCTTCCAGTCCATGCCGATCGCCCGCTCGTCCGTGTTGTGGGCGCACGTGCTGACCTCGCTGGTCGCCAATCTGATCTCGGTCGTGGTCGTTGTGCTCGTCGCCCTCGTCATGGGCTTCCGCTCGGGCGCGGGTGTGCTGTCATGGCTCGCGATCGCCGGCATGCTGATCCTGTTCACCCTGGCGTTGACCTGGATCGCCGTGATTCCCGGCCTCTCCGCGAACTCCGCGGACGGCGCGAGCGCGTTCGCCTATCCGCTCATCTTCCTGCCGTTCATCAGCTCGGCCTTCGTGCCCACCGACACCATGCCCGGCCCGGTGCGGGCCTTCGACGAGCACCAGCCGGTGACGTCGATCGTCAACGCCATCCGCGACCTGTTCACCGGGCAACCGGTCGGCAGCGGCATCTGGATCGCACTGGCCTGGTGCGTCGGCATCCTCGTCGTGGCTTACGTCTTCGCTGTCGTGACCTACCGCCGCAAGATCTCCTAGCCGGCGAGGGCACGCTTTCCGGAGTGGGACGGGCGTGGTCGTCAGTGGTCGGTGAGCGATCGGGTCGCCGGGCCCAGCGTGGACCACCCCATCGTCATGACGTCGACCTCGTCGAGGACGACGGTGCCGTTGCTGATCACCTCCCGCAGTTGGGGCAGGAATGCCCGGATCTTGTCCGGCCGGTCGATGAGCAGGACGAGGATGGGCATGTGGTCGGCCATGCTCAGGACCCGTGTCGTGTGGATCATGCGGTGCAGGCCGTACCCTTCGCAGCCGCGCAGCACCGTGGCCCCGGCGAGGCCGGCCTTGCGGGCGCGGTCGAGGATCTCGCGGTGCAGCGGTGTGTGCTGCCAGAGGTCGTCCTCTCCGATGAGGATCGTCATGCGCAACGCGGTTCCCGTGAGCTGCATCGTCATCGCACTCCCTCCCGAGTGGGTGGCCACCGCTGGACCGTGAAGGGGTAGGACTCGAGCTCGTCGATCACCACGGGAGCGGTGAGCTCGAGGTCATCCAGCTGTGAGAGGAACTCCCGGATCTTCTCGGGCGAGTCGACGATGACGATCAGCAACGGCAGGTCCGCGCCGAGCGGCAGCCGGCGTTGCGTGTGGATGCGCAAGTTCGCGCCGTAGCCGGCGATCCCGCGAAACACGCTCGCCCCGGCCAAGCCCGCCCGGCGCGCACGGAACACGATCTCGGCGTCCAGCGGCCGGTGACGCCAGGTGTCCCCATCACCAAGGAAGATCGACAATCGCAGAAACTGACTGGTTGTCGTCATGACGTCCTCCCGGTCCGCTGCAGCACGCATCGTCCAGGAAGCCATCAGCCGTCGCATCCGGCGGTTCGGGCCGTGTGGCCCCGGCGGGATCCATCGCCGCTACCAGTACATCCCCGCTGGTCCGATGGGTCAAGTGCCGAGGCGGATTCAGACTCGACCACCGCAGCGTCAGCTCCGCGAAGCGGCCAGCACTTCGTTGAAGGCTTCAGTCGACGACGGGTGCGTGTAGATCCCGTCGCGCAGATCCGCGGCGGTCACACCGTGCCGCATGGCCAGTGTGACCAGGTTGATCAGCTCCTGCGCGTCGACGCTGAGCAAGGCGGCGCCGAGGATCTGGTCCGTCTTCGCGTCGATGATGAATTTCATCAGCCCTCGGGTCTCTCCGAGGATCTTCGCTTTGGGCATCGCCACGATGTCCGCGACCGCTTTTTCCGCCACCTTCACCGCGTACCCCTGCTCGCGCGCATCCCGTTCGGTGAGTCCCACCCGTGCCAAGGGGGGCGTCAGGAAGAGCGTGTAGGGGATGTGCACGCGGTCGGCAGTGGATCGGGCGCCGAGGCCGGTGAGCTGGTCGGCGACGATCCTGCTGTCATCGAGGGAGACGTAGGTGAACTGCGGCCCGCCCTTGACATCGCCGACCGCGAAGATGTGGGGCTGGCTGGTGCGCAGGTGATCGTCCACTTCGACCGCACCGCCGGCCGTGGTCGCCACGCCCGCGAGGTCCAAGCGGAGGCCGTCGGTGGCGGGCTTGCGGCCGGCCGCGACCAGCACCGCGTCGACGACGATCGTGCCGCCGTCTTCACCCTGGCGGTAGTCGAGTCGGGCGCCCTCTTCCGTCTCGGACAACCGGGTGACCTGAGCGCCGAGGACGAACCGGACTCCGGTGTCGGCCAGCACCTGTTCCGCGGCCGCCGCGACGTCGTCGTCCTCGCGGCCCAGGATGCGTGGCGCCTGGTCGAGCACCGTCACCTCGCTGCCGAATTGCGCGAACATCGACGCGAACTCGATGCCCACGTGGCCGCCGCCGAGCACGGCCAACCTGCGCGGGAGGTTGTCTCGCCCGATGAGGTCGGTGCTCGTGTGGACGCGGGTGCTGTCGGCGAACCCGGGGATGGCGGGCAGGACGGGCTCGGCCCCGGTGTTGATGATGATGGTGTCGCCGGTCACGGTCAGGCGTTCGTCGCCGGCGCTGACTTCCACCGTTTTGGGGTCGACGAAGGCGGCCCGTCCGGTGAGGACCGTGACGGAGTCGATCGAGTCGAGGGTGGAGAAGTTGATGCCGCGCAGCCTCGTGGTCAGGTTCCGCGTCTTTCCGACGGCTTCGCCGTGGCCGGTACCGGTTTCGGCGTGGTGGATCAGCGACTTGGTGGGCACACACCCGACGTTGGGGCAGGTACCGCCGTACATCTGCGCCGACCGCTCGATCACGGCGACGCGCTTGCCGCGCCGTCCCATCGCGGCGGCCAGTGTTTTGCCCCCTCTGCCAAATCCGATCACGACGAGATCGAAGTGCGTGGAGTCCACGGTGGACATTGCTCTCCTCCTGGCTGCGCTGCGCGTCTACGTCCCGGCCGGGGACGCACTCAAATGTACGTACATTTGAATATAGGACAACGTACGCGCCGCGGGGTCGAGTGTGTCGGACGCGACAGCCCGGACGAAGTGACCGTCACCTCAAGGGGAACGGGGGCTTGCGGTCGTCGAGGTCATGGTATTTCTCCTGGTGAACTGTGAGTCTCAGGAAACCGGACCCGCCGGACGAGTCCGGCGCGGCGCTGTCACCCCTCAGGAAGCGTCCTGGACAACGCCGTGGTCCGCCCAATAGCGAACGTGCGGCAGATCGTCGTCGAGCCAGTAGGCGGTATCCTCGGTGACCACGAGAACCTCGCCCCATTTCGCGCCGATGTCGCCGCGGCCGATGTGCGGCTCGAACGCCCACAAACCCGGCTCACACGGCCGGTCGGACCTCGGCTTCCAGAAGGGCGCAGAGCGAACGTCCAGGCGCAGAGCCGATCCGACGACGTCGCCCGCCAGATAACTGACCGTCTGCGGGCTGAAACCCTTCACGTTGAACGTCGGCAACCGCAGGCCGGGCACTCGGCCGACACGGTGCGCGATCGCCGACCCGGGGTACATCGAGTGGATGTTCACATAACCGTGATCTTGGGTGTAGTCGTCCACCGTTTTGTCGATCCTGGCCTGGGTGTCCCCATTGCGCACCATCTCCAGAATCATCGGACGAAAGGCGGCGAGCTCCATTCGAGTTTCGTGGAATTCTTCGGTCGGTTCGCCCAGCGTGCACGAGTACCCGATATCGGCGGCTCCACCTCGATAGATGGGGCCGACGTCGAGGATGACCGCATCACCCTGCGTCAACCGACGACCGCTCGGCCGGTAATGTCCACTGGCCGTTTTGGCTGCGAAGAGGTCTCGGACCCGACGCGGAAGCGGCGGAAAGTCCAGGAACCGAGTACGGTCGCCGAACCAAACGAAGCCGTAGTGGAAGAAGTGGGAAACGCCACGCGCACGCAGCCAGCGCTCGAGCTTCCCGGCCGCCTGCTGCTCGGTGATCCCTTCGTGCAATTCGGCTTCGATCGCGAGAGTCGCGTCGAAGGCGAGACGTTGAGCCGCCTTGAATGCTACGAGTTCTTCGTCGGTGAACAGTTCGCGGGTCAAGGTCCGGTGCCTCCGGTGACGTCGATGTTGATCAGCTCCAGCGTCTGCGAGCCCGGTTCGACACTGAAGAGCAGAACCTGACGAAAACCCCACAGACCCGGACACAAGAGGGCCACCTTGCCGACCCGGCGCAGTCGAGTCCGAATTTGTGGGCTGCCGGTCACTCACCGCCTGGCCGGGACTTTGCCGATCACCAAAACTGGAAGCAGGAAGCCCCCGTCTCACTGGAGCCCTCGTGTGCGCAAGCGGCGACGCAGCAAGTGGATCGACCTCGGTTACCTCGTCGTCGACGATGACCAGTTACGACTGGGTGTGCGAAACGAACGGCGTACTGACTCGCGCCGAGCGTTCGACCGTCCGCACCGGCATGCGAGAATTCGTCCTGGAGACGATCGGTGGTTTCATCACGTGGCCGATGAACCGGCCGCGACCGAGGGAAACCGTCGTTCCGCAAGTTCCTGACACCGAAGTCGCGAGCGCTGCGGTCGAGATGGCCAAGAAGCAAGGCACCACGCTTCTCTTCCACGGCTACCGAACCTGGCTGCTCGGAACAGCGTTGGCTCAGGCGGACCAGGCCGAAATCGACCCGGAACTTCTGTTTGTGACGGCACTGCTGCACGACTCGGGAATGCTCGTCAGCGTGCCCGGGGAGGATTTCACCCGGCGATCGGCGGACACCGTTCTCGACGTTTTCGACCGCGCCGGCGCGCCGCGCCGCAGAGCCCTCGAAGCCGCCGATGCCGTGGTCGCGCACGCGACACCCGGCCTCGACAGGTCCACGGACCCGATCGGCTACTACGTCCAAGCCGGTGCCATGGCCGATCTTGCCGGCATCCGCAGGTGGCACCTGCCGCCCGGGGCCCTTGGTCAAGCCTATGCCCTGTACCCGTCCCACGACATCCACCGCACTCTTTCGGCGCTGGCTCGCCGAAATGCCGAAGAACTACCCGACGGTCGAATGTCGCTGCTCGTTCCGAAACCACTGGGCAAGGCACTTCGCTTGGCACTGAATTTTTCGACCGGATGACCGGCACGAATTCTACGGCCTGCCCGTGCTCTTGAACCGGTCGCGATACTGACTCGGCGAGAGCCCCAATCGGGCCACGAAGGTGCGGCGCATCGTCTCCGGGCTCCCGAATCCCGCGCCCGCCGCCGCCTCTTCGACGTTGTGTCCTGAATCCAGCAGCGACTTCGCGTGATCAAGCCTGACTTTCTCGACATACCTCGCCGGCGTCATGTCGAACTCCGCCTGGAAGAGCCGGATGAGGTGCCGGGCGCTGACCCCGACCCGGTCGGCAAGCCGGCCGGCGCTGTGATCCAGGCCGGGGTCCGCGGAAATGACATCGACGACGTCTCGCAGCGTCGGCGTCCGGGCGGGCTTGATCTCCAGCGGGGCGGAGAACTGCGACTGACCACCTGGACGTTGCATGAAAACGACAAGGTTTCGAGCAACGGCACGCGCGAGGTCGGGGCCGTTGTCGGCCTCGACCAAGGCCAGGGCGAGGTCGATCCCGGCGGACACCCCCGCCGACGTGAACACCCCTCGGTCCTCGACAAAAAGAGCATCCGGAAGCACGTCTACGTCGGGGAACGCACGAGCGAAAAGTTGCGCGTGGCGCCAATGGGTGGTTGCCCGACGCCCGGACAACGCGCCCGCGGTGGCCAGGGCGAAGGAACCCGTGCAAATGGAGACGAGCCGGCGAGTCCGCTCGCGAAGCACCCGGATGGCAGCCACGAGTTCTGGATCGATGGGGGCGCCGACAAGGACATCGCCGCCGCAGACCACGACGGTGTCCGCGCGCGCCACGCTGTCGGCGGGACCGTTGACGGGCATGGTCGACCCGGTCGAGGTGGCCACGGCCTCACCCGAGGGTGACACATAGGACAGCGAGTAGTCCGCGCCGAAGAGGTTCGCTTCGGCGAAGACCTCGGCCGGCCCGGCCACGTCCAGGCTTTTCACCCCGTCGAAGATGACGAACACCACGCTCCTCGAGCTGGGCACTGACCTGACCTCGCAATCGTCGAACCCGGCGCACGGTTGCCGAAGCGCCGGGTTGACTGAAGCGTTGCATCCAGCGCTCCCCGTGCCGAACCGATGTCCGGATCTGTGGGAACCCGGTCGGTTTTCGCTCTGCAGCAGAGTCCACCAGTCCCGCCAGACTGACAGAGCCCACTTGGAAGTTGTGGTAGGACAACGCTTCCTGCTCGGTCAGCCGACCTCATCACCCCTCGTCGCACCAGCAGGAAACTCGTCGACGACCACGCGAAGGACAGACACCGGAATCACGCGAAACCAGGTTGATCCGGTTTCATGCCGACTTCGGGTCGGGCAGATCAGCGCGGGGGAGCGAACCGGGTCGGTGAGGAAAGCGGTGCTACGTTTTTCGGCCGTTCGCCGATCACCGGCGACATGACCACGGTCCCCGCGCCGCCCGTCGGGCGCGCACCCGGCGCTCTGGGCCGCTGGCTCGCCGGCGGTGCGCTCGTAACCGTGACCGCCGGCCTCGCTTACCTGCTCTCGGCGGCCGGCGGTTCGCTGCCGCACCTGCTTCCCGGCTACGACGTGTGGCAGGAGCAGGCGTACGCCCGGCTTCCCCCGTTCCTGCGCTGGTGCCTCGGCGACACTACCGAGGCACAGTCGTTCAAGACCGATCTCGGGGGGCTCGGCCTGCTCGCCGGCGGCTGGATCGCGCACGTCGGGGCGACCCGGCGGCGCCGCCGGGCCGGGTTCCCGATCGCTGCCGGCACCGGGTTGTGGCCGTGGCTCACCGGATCGGCGCTGCTCGGGCTGCTGCTGTCGAACCTCGCGTGGGGCTGGACGATCCCCGCCACGGGCGCGTGGCAGCCGACGTTCGTCGCGTTCGTGTCGATCCCGCCCGCGGTCGTGCTGATCTACGGACCGGGCTGGCGCGTGGCCCTCACCGGCGCGGTCCTCGGCGTCGTGCTGACGACGCCGATCGCGATCGGACTGGTCCAGTTCGTGTGCTATCCACTGGGGCTGCCCACCTCGATCGGCAACGCCAGTGGCATGTGGCTCAGTGCGCTGCTCGCGTTCCCCCTGTGCCGGATACTGCCGTGGTTTCCCCGCCGGCCGACACCGGTACCCGATCCGGTCGATCCGCCACGCCAAGGACCTGCGTGGGTCATCCGCCGCGTACTGGCCGACTTCACCGAAGCACCGTTCCACGGCAACGAAATCAGTTCGGCCGGTCTGCTCGTCGGCACGCTGCTCTCGTACCTGCTCAACCCGCTGACCCCGGTGCACGGCACCGCGCTGCTCCCGGCACTGCTCACCACGCAGTTCCTGACCTCCACGCTCGGCGTCCTGCTCTACCGCCGCCAGTGGGCCCGACACGGCTGGTACCCGACTTTCGTCCCCCTGGTCTCCGTCGCGCCCGCCGCAGTGTTCACCTACGGCCCCACAGTCCCGGCCATCGTGGGCGGCGCGGTCCTGGGCGCGATCCTCGCTCCGCCCCTCGCCGCGTACACGTCACGAAGGCTCCCGGACACGGTCCACCCCTTCGTGGGCAACGTCGTGTCCATGACGGTGTGCACGGCGGCGGTGGTCCCTGCCCTCGGGTTGGTTCCCGGATTCGTCCGCTGAGGGCAATCAAGACGGGCTCGAATGACTCATGCCGCGGAGATCTCCCGGCTCCTCGCGGGGATCGCCCCGACGTATCGATGCACGAGGAACCGTGGAATCTCTACCGCGAAGGGTCGGCGGCGACGCAGCTTTGGCGCCTTTTCAAGCGCTGTGGTGACAAGGAACAGACGGGGCACGGCCAACACACTGCTGACCCGGAAGCGGCCGCAGCTGCTGCCCAGCTTTAACCCACGAGCAGCGCCACCTCGGCCGTGACGGTGCGGGCATCGGTGAAGCAGGGTTGATCGCTTTCTTCGGCGTGCTGAGCAGCTGGTCGAGCAGGACGGCGAAGCTTGTCGCCGATGCGCACCACGGCCGGCCGGTTCCACGATCCACCCAGCCCTGATCCAGGGGTGGGCATCCCGGTGAGGGAAGCCCACCCCCGGCATGTCACAGCAATGCGTCCAGGGTGATCGGCAGGGATCGCACTCGTACGCCGGTCGCGTGGTGCACCGCGTTGGCGACCGCGGCTGCCACGCCCACCAGGCCGACCTCGCCGACCCCTTTGGTCCCGATCGGGTTCATGCGGTCGGGCTCGCCGACGAAGGTGACGTCGATGTCGGGGATGTCCGCGTGCACGGGGACGAGGTAGTCGCCGAAGGTCGCGTTGGTGATGCGGCCGGTGGTCGGATCAGTGACCGTTTCCTCGAACAGCGCCATGCCGATGCCGCCGATCACGGCGCCGATGATCTGGCTGGTGGAGGTCTTCTCGTTGAGGATGCGGCCACCGTCGATCACCGACACCACGCGCGTCACGCGGATCAGGCCGAGGTCCTCGTCGACCCGGACCTCGGCGAAGTGCGCTCCGAACGCGCCGGCGGGCGCCATGCCGAGGTTATGGGGATCGGCCGGGGTGCTGCTCCCTTCGGCGGACAGGTCCGGCAGTCCGTGGCGGGCCAGGATGGCGGTGTAGGTTTCGGCGCGCTCCGGCTCGTCGCGCCGCCGGATCCGTCCGCCGGCGGCGACCACGTCCGCGAGGTCACTGCCGCGCAATGGTGATCGGGCGTCGTCGCGCACGAGGTCGAGCATCGCGCCGAGCAGCCGCGCACAGGCGTTGTGGACGGCCGAGCCGAGTGCGCCGGTGAGGCCGGACCCGCCCGCCTGCGGTGCCTTCGGCAGGTCCGAGTCGCCAAGGTCGAAGCGCACTCGCTCAGGTGGTATGCCGAGCAGTTGCGCCGAGAGCTGGGTCATCACCGTGTAGGTCCCGGTGCCGATGTCGATGGCCGCGCTGCTGACGGTGGCCCGCCCGTCGGCCGCCACCGTCGCCCGTGCCGAGCACGGCGCTTGGTACCACGGGTAGCTCACGCCCGCCATGCCCTGGCCGACCAGCCAGCGCCCGTCGCGCAGGGTGCGCGGCTCGGCCGGACGCCGGGACCACCCGAACCGCTCGGCTCCCACGGTGTAGCACTCCCGCAATGCCTTGCCCGACCACGGCAGGCCCAGCGCGGGATGGGTGTCGGCGTAGTTGCGCAGCCGCAGCTCCACCGGGTCCATCCGCAGTGCCAGCGCCAGTTCGTCCATCGCGGATTCGAGCGCGAAGTTCCCCTGTGCCTCGGCCGGTGCCCGCATCGACACCGGGGCCGGGACGTTCACCCGCACCTGCTGGTCCCACGTGCGGACGTTCGGGCAGGCGTAGGCCACGGCCGAGCCCGCCGCGAAGGGCTCGTAGTCGTCGTCCTCGACGGCCAGCAGCGAGCGGCTGCGGTGCTCCAGCGCCAGCAGACGGCCGTCGGCGCTCGCGCCGAGCCGCACCCGCTGGACGCCTTGGGGCCGGTGGCCGACCGAGGTGAACATCTGCGGCCGGGTCAGCACGAGCTTCACCGGCCGGCCCAGTTCACGTGCCGCCATCGCGGCGAGGATCACGTGCGGCCACGCCCGCAGACCGGCACCGAATCCGCCGCCGACGAACGGGCTGAGCACCCGCACCGACTCCTCGGGCAGGCCGAAGACCACCGCGAGCGTCTCCTGCACCATCGACGGCCACTGCGTCGAGTCGTGCACCGTGAGCCGATCGCCTTCCCACTCGGCGAGGGTGGCGAACAGGCCCAGCGGGTTGTTGGTGTTGTCCGACGTGGCGTATTCGGCCTCGACCGTCACGTGCGCCGCGGCCAGACCCGCCGCGAGGTCACCTCGCTCGCGGTCCAGGCCCCACGGGTTGTCGACGATGACCGCACGAGGATCGTCCGGGTCGAGGACCGGTTCGGCGGCCGCGTACTCGACGCGCACCAACGCCGCGGCCGCATCGGCCTGTTCGCGGGTCTTCGCGACGACCAGCGCGACGTGCTGCCCGTGGTGCAGCACGCGGTCGTCCTGCAGCGGAGCCGGCGGCGACACGCCCAGCGGGGTCATCGGGCCCCGGACCAGCGAGGGTGCGTTCAGATGGCTGAACACCTTCACCACTCCGGGTGCCGATTCGGCGGCGACCGCGTCGATCGCGGTGATCCGTCCCGCCGCGACGGTGCTCCGCACGAGGACGGCGTGCGCTTGTCCGGGCGCGCTGAAGTCCGACGGGTAGGGCGCCTGACCGCTGACCTTGCGAGGCCCGTCTACCCGGTTGAGCCCGGCGCCGATGAACGGCAGCGCCTGGAAGGTGGTCATTGGGACATCTCCGATACCGTCTGGAGCTGCCGGACCAGGGCCCGTTTGGCCAGCTCGACCTTAAACGCGGTGCCCGGCACGGTCCATGCACCCGTGACCGCAGCCGCCGCGGCCTCGCGGAAGCTCGTCCCGGTCGCCGGTGCGTCCCGCAGCACCTCCTCGGCCGCCAGGGCCCGCCAGGGCTTCGAACCGACGCCGCCGAAGCCGATCCTCGCCTTGCTCACGACTCCGTCCTCGATCTCGAGTGCTGCCGCCACCGAGACCAGGGCGAACTCGTACGACACCCGGTCCCGGACCTTCAGATAGCCCGAGCGCGTGGTCTCCGGCAACAGCGGGATCTCGACCTCCGTGATCAGCTCACCGTGTGCCAGCACGGTTTCGGAGCTCGGCGTCGTGCCCGCCTCCAGGTAGAACTCCGCAAGCGGCACGGTCCGCTTTCCCCGGGCGCTCTCGAGGTGCACCACGGCGTCCAGCGCGACGAGGGCCACGGCGAGGTCGGAGGCGTGCAGGGCGATGCACCGCTCGCTGACGCCGAGGATGGCGTGCATCCGGGCGGGTCCGGTGACGGCGGCGCAGCCGGACCCCGGCGCACGTTTGTTGCAGGCGGAGACCGCCGGGTCGCGGAAGTAACGGCAGCGCGTGCGCTGCAGGAGGTTGCCGCCGATCGTGGCCATGTTCCGCAGCTGCACGGAGGCTCCGAGCAGGAGCGCCTCTCGCACCACGGGCAGCCGGTGCGTGACGAGCGGATCCGCGGCCAGGTCCTCCATGGTGGTCAGTGCGCCGACGCGCAGCGAGTGCCCGGTGCCGAGGACCCCGCGCAGCGGCAGCCCGGTGATGTCGACCAGTCGGTCGGGTGCGAGGACTCCGTCTTTCATCAGGTCGACCTGGGTGGTGCCGCCGGCGAGGTACGCGGCGCCGGCGCGCTCCGATGCCGCCAGCGCGTCGGCTACCTCGGACGTCCGGACGTACTCAAACGTGCGCATCGGTACCTCCGGTGTCCGCCACTTCCCGGATCGCGGCCACGATGTTGGGGTACGCGGCGCAGCGGCAGAGGTTCCCGCTCATGAACTCGCGGATGTCCTCGTCGGTCTTCGCGCGGCCTTCGGCCAGCAGTGCCACGGCCGACATGATCTGGCCGGGTGTGCAGTAGCCGCACTGGAAAGCGTCGTGCCGGACGAACGCTTCCTGCATCGGGTGCGCGCGCCCGTCGCGGGAGAGCCCCTCGATGGTGGTCACCTCACGGCCTTCGCATTGGGCGACGAGCGTCAGGCACGAAAGCACCCGGTGCCCGTCGGCGAGCACCGTGCACGCGCCACACGCACCCTGGTCACAGCCCTTCTTGGTGCCGGTGAGGTCCAGCCGGTCACGCAGAGCGTCGAGCAACGTGACGCGCGAGTCGGCGACCACCACCCTCGGTTCTCCGTTCACGACGAGTGCCGTGATGGTCTCGGTGGCGCCTGGGGCGAGGGTCCGCGACGCCGTGCTCAGCTTGGGCGTAGAGGTCATCCGTTCAGAGTGGGCCGCGGCGGCCGTTCCCGGACCCGGGAGTCACCCCGGTCGGTCTCGGTCGGGCCCGGGGTAAGTCGGCCTCGGGAGGGTGCGCAGCTGTTTGCGCGACGTGACGCCGAGCTTGCCGAAGACCTTGCCCAGGTGCCATTCCACCGTGCGCGGACTGAGGAACAGCCGTGTCCCGATCTCGGCGTTCGACAGTCCTTCCCGCACCAGCCAGGCGATCTGCACTTCTTGCGCGGTGAGCTCGGAGCTTCCTTCGGGAGCGGGCCGGCGCGGCAGTTCCCCGCCCGGCCGCAGCTCCCGCTCCGCCCGCCGCGCGAACGCGGCCATCCCCATCTGTGTGAACAGGTCGTGTGCGGTCCGCAGCTGCTCGCGCGCGGCCCGCCGCCGCCGGTTGCGGCGCAGCCACTCGCCGTACAGCAGGTGGGCTCTGGCCAGTTCGCCACGCACGCGCGTCCGGCCGAGCCGTTCGACGGACTCCACGTAGTTGTCCTCGGCGACCGAGCCTTCGGTGACCAGCGCCCGGCAGCGGGCCTCGATGCCGAGTGCCCATTCGGTGCCACTGACCCTGGTGTGCACGGAAAGCCGTCGGAACGCTTGGGCAGCTTCACGCGGCTGCCCGTTCCGGGCCGTCGCTTCGACGCGTTCGGCCAGCATCCACAGGCCCGCTCCGACCAGCAGCTGTTCCTGCCCCGCGAGGTCGGTCGCGACCACCGCGTCGGCGTAGCGGCCCACGCTGTTGCCCAGCAGCGCCTCCGCCCACGCGTAGATCTGCGCCCCGGCGCCCTCACCGCGAGCCAGCACCTCGCCGCGGGTGGCGGCGACCATCGCCGAAGTCTCTTCCTCGCGGCCCTGCCAAGCGGCGAGCATGACCGCTCCGTAAGGCGCGAGACCGACGCCGATCGCCCCGGCGAGCTCGTCGATCTCACCGACCAGTGCGGCCGCCTCGGCCAGCTCGCCCAAGACCACGTGCACCGCCACCCGCGAGGTCACGGCCAGCGGCAACGTGGTGAGCGCCCCGGCCGCACGGGCCCGCTCAACGTGGTGTGTCGCGAGCCGCTCCCAGCTCCGGTAGTCCCACAGGTCGGGTGCGGTGGTGCCGGCCAGCCAGAGCCAGCTCAGCTCGTCCACGCCGGCGTCGGCGTCGGCGCAGAACGCCCGCAGGGCCCGTTTCAACAGTTCGCTGCCGGTCGCGAGCTCACCGGTGTCGCGAGCGGCGAGGCCGTCGAGGAGCAGGTCCGCCGGGGTGGGCGGGCCCGGCGGGGCGGGGGCGCGCCGGGCCGCTTCCGCCACCTCCACGACGTTGCCCCCGACCGCGAGGTGGAGCGCGAACCGCGCTGCCGACAGGGCCTGCAAATAGGTGTCCCTGGCCAGGCGCGTGTCGAACGACTCCAGCTGCTGCGCGGTTTTGAGCAGCAGCATGGGCGCCTCCGCACCCCGGCTGACCGCGAACGCCACCTCGGCTCTGAGCAGGTTGATCTTCGCGTGGCGCAGGTCGTCGAAGCTGCTCGCCTGTGCCACCGACAGCAGGCCGAGCGCCCTCTCGGGCGCGCCCGCCTCGAACGCCGCCCGCGCGGCGGTGAGCGCCCGCTCCGCCCGGCTCACCGGGTCGCGGGTCAGCTCGGCCGCGCGAGCCAGGAACGCCGCCGCGGCGGGAAGGCCGCCTCGTGCCTGCGCGCGGTTCGCCGACCGTGCCAGCTCGGCCGCGACCTCCTCGTCCGGCCCGCCGACGGCCCGGGCCCGGTGCCACGCCCTGCGGTCCGGATCGGACTCGGGGTTCGTGCACTCCGCGAGCGCCCGGTGGGCACGCTGCCGCTGCTGCTCCGTGGCACCGTCGTAGACCGCCGAGCGCACGAGCGGGTGCCGGAACCCCACCCGCGCGCCGAATTCGACGAGGCCCGCCGACACTGCGGGGGCTGCCGCGTCGACCCCCACACCCAGCCGTTCGGCGGCACTCCACACCAGCACCGCGTCGCCGAGCGGGTCGGCCGCCGCGACCAGCAGAAGCCATCGGGACGCTTCCGGCAATCGCGTGACCCGCTCCTGAAAACTCGCCTCGATCCGGCCCGGCGAATCCCGGGCGGCCGGCAGGCCGAATCCGCCGGCGAGTTCAGAGGGCGGCATGCTGCGCGCCAACTCCAGCAACGCCAGCGGATTTCCCCCGGCGTCCGCGACGATCTGCTCCACCACGCGCTCGTCCACCGGCCCCGGCAGCGCCATCCGCAACAGGGCCCGGGCGTCCCCGGCGGGCAGACCCAGGACCGGCAGCTCGGTGACGCCGATCAGCACGGCAGCCGGCACCTGTTCTCGCGTCGCGAAGACCAAGCCCACGGATTCGGCGAACAGCCTGCGCGCCGCGATCGCCAACGCATGAGTTGAAGCGTGATCCAGCCACTGCAGGTCGTCGATCAGGCACACCAGCGGGCGTTCGGCGCCGGCGTCGGCCAGCAGACCCAGCACGGCCAGCCCGACGAGGAGCCGGTCCGGCGCCGGACCCGAGGTCAGTCCGAAGGCCGTGCTCAGCGCCTGACGCTGCGGTGCCGGCAGCGTGTCCAGCTTGTCCAGCAGGGGCACGCACAGCTGGTGCAGCCCGGCGAACGGCAGTTCCATCTCGGCCTCGACGCCGGCCGTGCGCAACACCCGACACTCCGCGGCGTGAGCGGCGACGTACCGCAGCAGCGCGGTCTTGCCGGCACCGGGTTCGCCGACCAGCAGCAGCGCACGGCCCTGCCCCGCCCGGACGGCTCCGACGAGCCCGTCGAGCGTTGCGCACTCCCGGTGCCGGCCCAGCAGCACCTGATCGCCTCCGTCCACCAGGTTTGCGGCTGCCCCACGTGGACGGGGCGCTGCCGCGGAGGACCAGTTTATGGCGCGATGGGCCGCGTGGGACGTTCCCCGAGGTGATGGGGGTGCCCGGGCCGGCACGCTGACTGCCCGGTGGTGAATCAACGGCGTGGCGCGCAGGGCAGGGTGTCCACACTCGCATCCGCGTTTTCACAGTCTATTGTGGACTGCACCGTTCCGCCCGACGTCAGCCGTCAGCGGCCCACTCGCGCCGAATGCTCCACATCACGCGTGTTCGCAGGTCAGGGCCGTTGAAACACGGTGGCGGCATTGCTTCTGCCGCAGCGCGGACGGATGCTGACCGGCATGACCGAAATGGAAGAGAGCGAGTGGAAAGCCTTCATCGCGGTAGGTACCCGCACGGGCAAGGTGGCGACCGTGCGGGCGGACGGTGCCCCGCACGTCGCACCCGTGTGGTTCCTCCTGGACGGCGATGATCTCGTCTTCACCACGGAGAACGTGACGGTGAAAGCCCACGACCTCATCCGCGACGGACGGGCCGCGGTCTGCGTCGACGACGAGGTGGCTCCCTACTCCCACGCCGTCCTGTGGGGACACACGGACATCTCCGAGGACCCCGGAGAGTTGCGCACCTGGGCGACCAGCATCGCGGCGCGATACATGGGCGAGGACCGTGCGCGCGAGTTCGGCGAACGCAACAGTGTTCCCGGCATGCTGCTCGTGCGGATGCGCATCGAGCACGTGAGCGCCTATGCGGCCATCGCCTGACTTGAGCCGTCCTTCGAGCGAGAAAAACTTCAAGGTCGCGCCTGCTGTTCCCGGCGCCCGTCAATTCAGAACGTGGTCCTGTTCCCGGCGTTCGCTGACGGTGAGGACGGTGCCGAGGTAGTCGGCGATGGCGTCTCTGTTGCGGGTCAGGAATTCGATGCGTTCGGACAGCCGGGCTTGTTCGTGTTGCAGCGTGACGATCATCTCGGGCGTCACGAACGGCGCGTAGATGGTGTGCGGCTTGTCCAGGCACGGCAGGAGCTGCTGGATGATGCGGGTCGGGAGGCCGGCGTCGAGCAGTCCCTTGATCTGCTGCACGACGTCCACGTGCGGCTCGCCGTACTCCCGGTAGCCGTTGAGGGAGCGGCTGGGCGCGAGCAGTCCCTGCTCCTCGTAGTAGCGCAGTAGCCGACGGGATACGCCGGTGCGCTCCGCGAGCTCTCCGATTCTCATGTGCTCCAGCCTACCTTGACCTTCACATCGATGTGAGTGTTGAGACTTGCGGTAGGGATCGCCACAGCAACCACTGCTACCTCGGAGGTTTCGAATGAAACTCGGACTTCGCCTGCCCCAGCGACTGGGAGTGGACCTGCAACACGACGTGGTCGACGCCGCCAGAACGGCGGAAGCGGCCGGATACGCGAGCTTGTGGACCTATGAACAGTTGCTGTTCCCGGAGACGCCCATCGAACCGTATGCGCCGCCGAACGTGCCGTGGCCGGAAAGCGGGCGGCAGACGGCCGACCCCTTGGCGGTGCTCACGGCCGCGGCGGTGGTGACCGAGCGGGTGCGCCTCGGTACGGCCGTGCTGATCGCGGCCCTCCACACCCCCGTCCCGCTGGCGAAGGCGTTGGCCACGGTCGATCAGATCAGCGGCGGCCGCGTCATCGCGGGCATGGGCGCCGGCTGGTCCAGCGACGTGCTCCGGGCCACCGGCGCCACCCGAGCGGATCGCGGCCGGTTCCTCGACGAAACGCTGGACGTCTTCGATGCCGTGTGGGGCCCGGATCCGGTGACCATCCGGAGTCCGCGCGTCGTCATCGACAAGGCCTCGGTCCTGCCCAAGCCCGCTTCGAAAATCCCCGTGATGCTCGCCGGCGGTGCCAGCAATCTGGGTCGCAGCTCCAGTTCCACAGCCCTGGAGCGCATCGCGAAACGTGCGGACGGCTGGCTGCCGCTGCTCACCACACCCGGGCCGGCCGGAGCCGCGGCGTTGCGGGAGAACTGGGACCGCATCCGGGAAATGGCTGCCGGGTACGGCCGGGACGCGAGCCGGATGGAGCTGGTCGTGGTGGGAAACGTCACCTTCACCGACCGTCCGGCCGGATCCGACCGATCGGCGTTCGTCGGCACGCTCGATCAGATCCTGGAAGACATCCACACGGCCGAAGAGGCCGGCGCGGACGAGCTCATCGTGGACCTGAACCTGCAGGACTGGTTCACCAGCACAGGGCAGATGCTCGAGAAGGCGGTGGAGATCCGCGAACGGGCCGCCGCCTGACCGACGGTGCCCGCGGGTCAGCCGGCCTCGGCGAAGTCGGTCGAGGCGGCGACGTCGGTGACGACGTCGAGCAGTGCGTGCAGCGCGGCGGAGTCGTTGCCCGCCAGCCAGACCATCTCGGTGGAGACGAACTCTCCGGCGATCGGCACGAAGACCACACCGGAGCGGCGCAGGCTGCTGGCCGACTGGGCGAGACGCGTGATCCCGGTTCCGGCCGCGACGAACCCGAGCAACGCCTGCACGCTGGCGTCCCGGTGGACCACGTCGGGGGTGAATCCGGCGGCCTGGAAGGAGCTGTCGAACGCCTGGTGCCACGGCTCCCACGAGCTGCGCGGGGTCAGGACCCAGCGTTCGCCGGCCAGCTCGGAGAGCGTCAGTTCGGCGTGGTCGGCGAGCGGGTGATCTTCGGGCAGGACGGCGCACACCGATTCGACCACGAGTGTCCGGGATTCCAGACCGGCCACGAGCGGCGGTCGCGTGAACGCGACGTCGTAGCGTCCTTTCTGCAACCCCTCGACCAGCGGGGCGATCGTCGTCTCCTCTGTCGTCAACCGGAGCCCGGGCAGCCGTTGCCGGACCGCGCGCACCACCGGCGGCAGCAGGTAGTTCGTCGTGGTCGCGAGGAACGCGAGGCGCAGGCTGCCGACTTCGCCGCGCGTGGCCCGGGCCACCAGATCGAACGCTTCGTCCGCCCGGGCGAGCACCGCGCGGGCCTCGGGGAGGAACAGCGCGCCGATCGCGGTCAGGCGGGTGCCGCGGGTGTCGCGGTCGAAGAGCTTCACCCCGAGCATGCGTTCCAGCAAGGTGATCTGCTGCGACAGCGACTGCTGACTGATCAGGAGCTGCTCGGCCGCCCGCGTGTAGCTGGACTCCTCGGCGACGGCGACGAAGTACCTCAGCTGCCGAAGATCAGGGGTCACAGGAAAAGCCTACAACCACGACAGGTAGCCGGTGTTGGACGGCACCGAGCTCTCGAGACGACCATTGGCCTCGGTAAACACCAACGTGAAAGGCATGTGAATGACGAACGAAACACCGGGCCGCGTCTGGCTGATCTCGGGCTGTTCCAGCGGTTTCGGCCGCGAGATCGTGCGGGCCGCGCTGGCCGCCGGTGACCGCGTGATGGCCACCGCGCGCCGCCCGGAGACCCTCGCCGACCTCGCGGAAGCCGGAGGCGACCGGGTCAGCACCGCGGCGATGGATGTCACGGACCCGGCGTCCATCCGCGCCGCGGTCGACGCGACGCTGGCCGTGTTCGGCCGCATCGACGTGCTGGTGAACAACGCCGGGGTCAGCGTGATCGGTGCCGTCGAGGAAACCCCGGTCGAGTACTTGCGCAGCATGTTCGACGTCAACTACTTCGGTGCTGTGCAGCTGACCCAGGCCGTCCTCCCCGTGATGCGCGAGCAGGGGAACGGCACGATCGTGGTCATGAGCTCCATCGGCGGCCTGATTACCTTCCCGGGCCTGAGCGGCTACAACGCCACCAAGCACGCGCTCAAGTCTCTGGGCGAGGCGCTGTCGCTCGAACTGACCCCTCTCGGCATCCGGGTCATGGTGGTGGAACCGGGGATGTTCCGCACCCAGTTCAGCACCAGTCTGCAGTGGACCCCCGAGAACCCCGCCTACCACGCGACCTCAGGCGAACTGCGGCAGATGGTCAAGAACGTCGTGGGCCAGGAACCGAACGACCCGGCCAAGGGCGCCGCGGCGATCGTGAAGGTCCTCCAGTCCGAGAACCCGCCGCTGCATTTCCTCCTCGGTGAAGACGCGATCGACGGCCTGCACCAGCACAACGAGGCACTGCTGGCCGACGTCGCCACGTGGGAGTCGCTCAGCCGGACGACCACGATTTCCTGACCAGCGGACATTGTGGACGGATTTCACCTTCCGCGGTGAATCCGGTGTGACCCTGGCGACCTCCCGGATACGCCGGGAGGTCGCCGGCGCTGGTTCTCGACCACGGCTATCTCCGTGCACAGTGGACACAATGCCTGATCAGCACCACCAGGAACGGATACATGCCTGAGAAGAACCGGGAACTCGCCGATTTCCTGCGCCGCGCCCGCAGCCAGTGCGATCCGGCCCGGCCCGGACTGCCGACGGATTCCCGGATCCGGCGGGTACCCGGCCTTCGCCGCGAGGAAGTGGCGCTGCTGGCCGGCATTTCCACTGACTACTACACCCGGCTGGAACAGGGCATCGTGCCCTCGCCGGTGGTGCTCGAGGGTCTCGCCCGGGCGCTGAACCTCGACGCGGCGGGGCGGGCTCACCTCGAGGACCTCGTCGGGCCGGGCAACCGCGCCCGGCCCGGCACGGTGCAGCGCGTCCGCCCGGGCCGCGCCTGGCTCCTCGCCGCCTTCGACAGCCACCCGACCCTCCTTCTGGGCCGGAGTACTGACGTGCTGGCGGCCAACCTGATGGCGCGGGCGCTGTTCGCCGACTTCGACGCCATCCCGCCCGGCGAGCGCAACTACGCGCGGTGGATGTTCCTCGCCGAGGACGCGCGGGCGCTGTTCGCCGACTGGGAGGTTCAGGCGCGGGCGGTGGTGGACGGCCTGCGGCTGGAGAACGGCGCCGACAGCCGTGATCGCGGAACGGTCGCGCTGATCACCGACCTACGCGAACAGAGCGCCGAGTTCGAGCAGTGGTGGGACGAACATCGCGTGTACCGACGAGCTCCCCGGGCCATACGCCTGCGTCACCCGGTGGTCGGAGACCTGACCGTCGACTGCGAAACGTTCACGCCGGCCGGGGACCCGGAGACCACGCTCTACGTCTACACCGCGGAACCCGGGTCGCCGTCACAGAGCACGCTGAACCTGCTGGGCAGCTGGGCCCTTTCGGACGGGTCCTTGGCGCCACCGCCGGCGAACTGATGCCGGTGCGGGGGAGCGGGTGAAGCTGATGTCGTGATCTGCGGTCCCGATGGAATGCGCAATTCCGTTAGGTCAGGCGCCCTTGTTTGCCAGCGAGCTGTGCGAACACTGAAGAGCCGGGGGTGGCGGCGGGTGGTCACCGGTGGCCGCCGCGCGGTGCGGGGGTGGCGGAGAACTGGCCCTGCCAGCTGGCTTGCGCGCCGGAGTCGCCGATGCGGTAGATGTCGTACGCGGCGCCGCCGGCG